>NZ_JBEYFC010000282.1:0-11445 GCF_040634175.1 Streptomyces sp. NPDC007162 | reverse complement strand
GGAGAGGGTGTCGGCGCTCTGCGTGCCGCTGTCCGGGTGCACCTGGTCGTAGTAGTCCACGGTGGCGAACCTATCGACGGGAGGGATCCGGCGGATCTGCGTTCATCCGAAGTCGTGAGAGCGGCGCGACGGTTGACGGACCGCCGCGCCACCGGTGTCACTGCTTCCTCAGGGAGCGACCGCGCGGCCGGTCTGAGCGGAGATCCGTCCGGGGCAAAGCCCCTTGGCGGTGAGGGTCCCCGCGATGCGCAGGATCGCGGCCAGGGTGTTGGCCGGCCACTCGTGCATCAGGATGATCTGGCCGCTGGTGAGCCGGGAGACCGCCTGCACGATCGCGTCGGTGCTCGCGCCGTTCCAGTCCTGCGAGTCGACGTCCCAGATGATCTGGGTCAGCCCGTACTTGGCCTCGACCGTGCGCACGGTCGCGTTGGTCTCGCCGTACGGCGGCCGGAACAGGGTCGGCGTCCCGCCGCCCGCGGCGGCGATGGCCGACTGGGTGCGGGAGATCTCCGAGTCGACCACCGCCTGGGTCTGCTGGGTCAGATGCGGGTGGGTGTAACTGTGGTTGCCGATCCACATGCCCGCGCCGGCCTCGGCTCTGACCTGCGCGGGGTAGGCGGCGGCGTACTGGCCCTCGTTGAACAGGGTGGCCCGCAGTCCGTTGGCCCTGAGGGCGCTGAGCAGGCCCGGGGTGTGGGCGTCGGACGGCCCGTCGTCGAAGGTGAGGCCCACGTAGCCGGTGCAGGTGGCCGCGTGGGACGGGACGGCGCCGACGGTGAGCGTGCCGACGGCGGCCAGGGCGACGGCGGTCGCCGCCAAGGGGCGTAAGGAGCGTTCTGCCGGCGCGCTCATCAGGCCACCGTGATGGTGGAGCTGCCGCTGCTCTGGTAGCCCTCGGTCGCGAGGATCTGGTAGTAGCTGAAGCTGCCGAGGGGCATGCCGGCCCTGGCCCAGGCGTCGAAGTGGTTGCCGGTGGTGATGGTGCCGCCGGTCCGCTTCGACTGGCGGACGCTCCAGTACTGGTTGAAGGTCTTGGTGCCCTCGACCGACGGCGCGTTGTACCGGGTCGTGAGGTAGATGTCGTAGGTGCCGCCGTCGCTGGTGACGCTGCCCTTGTAGGTTCCGGTGGGCCGGTAGGTGCCCCAGTTGTCGACGATGTAGTACTCGACGAGCGGGTTCGAGGTCCAGCCGTAGAGGGACAGGTAGCCGTTGCCGGAGGGGCTGAAGCTGCCGGAGTAGGTCACGTTGCGGCGGGCTCCGGTGCTCCAGCCCTTGCCGCAGACGAAGTTGCCGGTGTTGCGCCAGCTGGCGCCGTAGGTGCCGCCGGAGCCGAGGGTCATGGACACCGTGCCCTGGGCGTCGGTCCAGAAGGAGTAGTAGTAGCCGCCGTTGGAGCCGGTCTGGTTGGTGGTGACGACGGTGGCGGCGCGGGCGGTGCCGGGCAGGGCGAGCCCGGCGGCGGCGCCCAGCAGCAGGGCGCCGGCGCTCCGGCGGCTCAGTGCGTGGTCGAGCGGGTTCATGCAGTGCCTCCTCTGTGGCCTGTGCGGGTGCGGTTGTGGCTTGGTGGGGAGTGTTGGTCTGCCCATGTCACCTGTCAACAGTTTCGGTAGTTATTTCGAAACCTTCGCTCCACCACTTCGGCCATCTGTGCAGTTCAACCGAGTAATTCGAGACCACCAGATCGAGATGGTCGACCTTCGGCCAGATGAAGATCCTTTGCGTCATCAGAAAAATCCCGAATGTTTCGTAACAGATAGCGAATTCTGTCGGCCGCGCCGGAACATGCCGCTGTGCGGAGCAATCACGGGCGTGTCCTCCGGTGGCCCGGGAGGCTGGTCGTCTTGTCGAGACACGTAGGCCAGGAGTCCCGGGTGAGGCACGACGGTCGCTACCCAGCACTGCCCGCGCCTCCCGCGTGGATGCGCTGGCTTCCCGTCATGTACGTCGCCGGGGTGCTGGTGGTCGAGCCGATCACCCCCGTGTCGTGGCCGGTGAGCTTCGCTCTGATCGCGCTGCCCCTGGTGACCGCCTTCGCCCATGTGGCGGTCGTCGTCGCCGGTACCACCGTCTTCGCCGTCGGCTTCGAGATGCTGCTGGCCGGCACCCCGTGCTGCGCCGGCCGCTCCGTCGGCTACATCTGGGAACGGCACTACGTCGCCGTCTACGCCTGCACGGCCCTGGTGGGCGCCCTCGGGACGGTACTGGCCGCGCACCGGACGCGCCGCGAACGCACCCTGGCCGACGTCCGGTTCGTGGCCGAGATCGCGCAACGCGTCCTGCTCCGGCCGGTGCCGCACCGGATCGGCGACCTGCTCCTGGAGAGCTTCTACCTGTCCGCCGCCGCGGAGGCCCGCATCGGCGGCGACCTCTACGAGGCGGTGCCCACCGCGTACGGGGTACGGCTCCTCATCGGCGACGTGCGCGGCAAGGGGTTGCTCGCGGTGGAGACCGCGGCCGCGATGCTGGGGGCGTTCCGTGAGGCCGCGCACGACGAACCCGATCTGAACGCGCTGGTGGAGCGGGTGGACGTCAGCATGTCGCGCAGGGCCGACCAACTGGGCGGGCAGGAGACGGCCGAACGGTTCGTCACCGCCGTCTTCGCCGAGATCCCCGGCGACGAGCGGGTCGTCCGCGTCCTCAACTGCGGTCACCCGCCGCCGCTCCTGATCCGCCCCGGCGAGGTACGCGAGCTGGACCGGGGCCGGCCGGGGCCGCCGTTGAACCTCGGCATGCTGGTCGGGGACCCCTACCGCGTGGACACCTACGCCTTCGGACCCGGTGACCAGCTGCTGCTGTACACGGACGGCGTCACGGAGACCCGGGACCCGGACGGCGTCTTCTACCCGCTGCTGCAGCGACTGCGCTCCTGGGGCCCGATGCCGCCGCCGGAACTGCTGGCGCGGCTCCACCAGGATCTGCTCGACTACAGCCACGACCGACTGCGCGACGACACGGCCGCCCTCACGGCGTTCCTGCTGCCCGGACCGAGCGGCTGACGCACCGGTCCTGGCCGGGCTGCTCGTAGACTCCCCCCATGGCATTCCTGAGCACCCCTCACCACTGCTTCCTGTGATCGCGGGGCCCTGAGGGCGACGCCGGCCGGCGTCGCCCTCCTGCGCATGCCCACCGCGACCCACACCCGGAGTGCCCCGTGCCCGCCCTGCTTCCCCCTGCCCTGAAGCTCTCCCTCGATCTGCTGCGCTGTCCGGTCTGCCGGACCCACCGGCTCCTCGCCGGCCCCGGCACCCTGCGCTGCCCCGACGGCCACTGTTTCGACGTCGCCCGCCACGGCTACGCCGCCCTGCTCACCGGCTCCCGCGCCACCAGCGGTGACGACACCGCCATGGTGCGGGCCCGGGAACGGTTCCTGGCCACCGGCGGTTACGCGCCCGTCCGCGACACGGCGGTGCGCCTGGCGGCCGCCGACGCGCCACGGCGCGCCACGGTCGTCGACGTGGGCTGCGGCACCGGCCACTACCTGAGCGGTGTCCTCGACCGGCTGCCCGCCGCCCGTGGCCTGGGGCTGGACACCTCGGTGCGCGCGCTGCGCTCGGCCGCCCGGGCGCACACCCGGGCCGCGGCGGCGGCCTGGGACGTCTTCCGGCCCTTCCCCCTGGCCGGCGGGGTGGCGGACGTGGTCCTCGACGTGTTCGCCCCGCGCAACCCGGCGGAGTTCCACCGGGTGCTCCGCCCGACGGGACGGCTGCTCGTGGTGCGTCCCACCGGACGGCACCTGGCCGAGCTGCGCGGCCGGTTGCCCGCGCTGGTGGGCGTCGACCCGGCCAAGGAACGACGCCTGCACCGGGCGCTGGACCCCTTCTTCGAGACCGTGCGCACCGAACGCGTCGAGTACCCCCTGCCGCTGGACCGGCCTCGGGCCGGCGACCTGGTGCGGATGACACCGAGTGCGCGGCACCTCGGCGGGGTCGACGTGGGCGGGCTGGTGCCGGAGCGGATCACCGTGTCGGTGCTGGCGACCGTCTACCGGCCTCGGTGACGGTCACAGGAAGCTGACGCCCTGGGCCAGGGTCAGCTCCCCGGAGTAGTTGACGGTGCTGGTGGCCGCGCGCATGTATGCCTTCCAGGCGTCGGAGCCCGACTCACGGCCGCCGCCGGTGTCCTTCTCGCCACCGAAGGCACCGCCGATCTCCGCTCCCGAGGTGCCGATGTTGACGTTGGCGATCCCGCAGTCGGAGCCCGCGGCCGACAGGAAGAGCTCGGCCTCCCGCTGGTCGCGGGTGAAGATGCTGGACGACAGCCCCTGGGGGACGTCGTTGTGCAGCGCGATCGCCTCGTCGAGGGTGTCGTAGGTGAGGAGGTACAGGATCGGCGCGAAGGTCTCCTCGCGTACGACGCCGCTCTGTTCGCCGGCCCGGACGAGGGCGGGCTCGGTGTAGGCCGCCGCCGGTGCCGACGCGGCCAGGCGGCGGGCTCCGCCGGCCAGGACCTCGCCGCCGTCGGCCCGGACCCGGCCGAGGGCGTGGTGCATGGCGTCGAGTGCGGTGGTGGAGATCAGCGGGCCGACGAGGGTCGTGTCGTCGAACGGGTCGCCGACGGGGAGCCTGCCGTAGACCTCGGTCAGGCGCTCGGCGAGGGTGTCGGCGGTGTCGCGGTGGACGATGAGCCGGCGCAGCGTGGTGCAGCGCTGGCCGGCCGTGCCGGCCGCGGCGAAGACGATGCTGGGGACGGCCAGGTCCAGGTCGGCGGAGGGGGTGACGATCGCCGCGTTGTTGCCGCCGAGTTCCAGCAGGCTGCGGCCGAGGCGGGCGGCGACCCGCTGGCCGACCTCGCGGCCCATGCGGGTGGAGCCGGTGGCGCTGACGAGGGCCACGCGGGGGTCGTCCACCAGCCGCTCGCCGACCGCGCGGTCACCGAGCAGGAGCCGGTGGACGTCGCGCGGGGCGCCGGTCTCGTCGGCGGCCCGGGCGAGCAGGTGGTGGCAGGCCAGGGAGGTCAGCGGGGTGAGTTCGGAGGGCTTCCAGACGACGGTGTCGCCGCAGACGAGGGCGACGGCGGTGTTCCAGGACCACACCGCGGCGGGGAAGTTGAAGGCGGAGATCACACCGACCACGCCGAGCGGGTGCCAGGTCTCGGCCAGCCGGTGGCCGGGGCGTTCCGAGGCGATCGTACGGCCGTACAGCTGGCGGGAGAGGCCGACCGCGAAGTCACAGATGTCGATCATCTCCTGGATCTCGCCGAGTGCCTCGGAGCGGATCTTGCCCGCCTCCACGGTGACGAGATCGGCCAGGTCGCCCTTGTGGTCGCGCAACAACTCCCCCAGGCGGCGCACCAGGTCACCACGGCGCGGGGCGGGAGTGGTGCGCCAGGTGAGGAAGGCGGCGCGGGCGGCGGTGACGGCTTCGTCGGCATCGGCCCGGGTGGCGGCCCGCAGCCCGAAGAGCGGCTCGCCGGTGACCGGGGTGCGGGCCGGGAGGTCGTCGCCCTCGGGAGCCCGCGCACCGATGTTCCGCAGGCAGGTCAGGGCGCGGGCACGCAGGTCGTCCGTGGTGGGCAGCGCGGTGCTGGTCATGGGGTCCTCCCGGGGTGAGGGATCAGCGGGGCGGGTCGGTGAGGCCGAGGGCGCGCGCGACATGGGCGAGGGAGCGGTTCTGCTGCTGTTCGTAGAGGGTGAAGGGATCGAGGACCTCGCGGCCGATGGCACCGGAGAGCCAGTCGGCGTCGTAGGCGGTGCCCTGCCTGTCGTGATCGCGGGTGCCCGCGCCGCTGAGGTTGGACTGGAAGATGCCGGCGGCCGAGCGGGGCAGGAAGTCCTCGTAGACGACGGGTTCCGCGACTGTCCAGCCCTGCCGCAGCAGTTCGGCGACGCCGGCCGGCGGTGCGGCGCCGTCGCGCGGCCGGCAGTCGGCGAGCCGGTAGGTGAAGTACGCCAGCCCCTCGGCCGCCAGTTGTTCCTCGCTGCCGGGCATGTGCCGTTCCCAGACGGTGCGCGCGACGTCGTCGCGGGCCGCCGCGGGCTGCCGGGCGGCCTGCTCGTCGACGCGGGCGAGGAGTTCGTCGTACCGGGCCCGTCCCGTCCTGGTGAGGGCGATGCCGCGGGCCTCGACCTCGCCGAACCGCACCCGCAGGGCGCCGCTGACGACGCTGCCGTCCTCTGCGCGCATCGCGCGGGGTTCGGCCAGGGCACGGAAGGAGGTCTGCCGCAGCAGGACGTCGGGGCCCCGCCAGGCCGGCGGGCCCTGGATGGTGTCGATCATCTCGACACCGCGGTCGGTCATACGGCGGTACAGGTCGTCGATGTCCAGGACGCGCGGGGTGAGGTGGTTGATGTGGGTGCTGCGGACACCGCCGATGTCGGCGGCGACGGCGGACACCCGCTCCAGCGTCCGGTACCACGCCCTGTCCACCGGCTCCGGCGACAGCTCGAAGGATCGGACGGCCAGTCGGAGGAAGCGTTCGGCGTCGTCCGGCGGCAGTCCACGCTCGGCCTCGGCGCGGTCGGCCAGGGTCAGCAGTTCCGGGGGGAAGAGTTCGCGGGCGGCGAGGAAGGTCTCCAGGCGGGCGCGCAGGCCGGGGTCGAAGAAGCGCGGATCGGCGGGGGTGAGCAGGGAGGTGAACACCCGGAAGGGGTTGCGGGCGAGTTCCTCGCCGTCGACCGGCCGGAAGGCGGTGGAGACGACGGGGACGGCGCTCGCGGCGGCCTCCCGCAGGTCGTAGAAGCCGACCGGGTGCATGCCCAGGGCGCCGAAGATCCGGGCGACCTGCGCCAGTTCCCGCGGGGTGCCGACGCGGATGGCACCGTGCCGCTCGGCGGTCACCCGGCCGATGGAACCGAGGCGTTCGGCATCGGCTCCCCGGGCGCGCAGCACGTCCGCGTTGACCTCGTGGGAGACGTCCACCAGCGTGGTGTAGGCGGGTACCTCATGTCCGTACATCCCTGACAACCGCTGCGCGAACGCGGCCCTCAGCCGCCACTGGCTGATCGTCGACATGGTTCGGCCTTTCCGTCGGGGCGGTACCGGAAACCCACTGGACCGAGTGTCATAGGTGATCCCTACCATGTGACCTCAAGACAACCATGCGACCGGCCCGTTGGATGCGTGCCGGTCGGGGTCGCCGATGCCAGGGTCCGCTCCCCGGGCTGCGGTGATCTTCCTACTCAGGAGGACCTTCCGCATGTTCCGACGAATTGGCAGTGCCGTCGTCCGACATCCCGTCTGGACGATCGTGGCATGGCTGATCGCGGCGGTGGCGATCGTGGCCACCGCCCCGAGCCTGCCCTCGAACAGCGACGAGAGCAGCTTCCTGCCCAAGAGTTACGAATCCATCAAAGCGGCCGACCTCCAGGCGAAGGCGTTCCCCAGCGCTTTCACCCCGTCCGCGATCGCGCTGTACCAGCGCACCGACGGCGGCAGGCTCACCGCCGCCGATCTGAAGGACGTCTCCCGGATCACCACCGAACTGGGCGGCAAGCACATCGACCAGGTCCAGAAGGTCGTCCCCGGCCAGCCGTCCAAGGACGGCAGATACACCATGACCCTGGTCCAGATGGACAGCAAGAACGCCGGTCAGCCCGTACAGGCGGACGCGGCCAAGGTGTTGCGCGACGACGTCAGGCAACTGACCAGGGGCACCGACCTGGAGGCCAGGCTCGGCGGCTCGGCCGCGCAGGCACTGGACCAGCAGGACTCGTCCAAACGCGGTGAGGCGCTGATCGGCATCGGCACCTTCCTGATCATCCTGGTGACCCTGTTGATCATCTTCCGGGCGCCGATCCTCGCGGTCCTGCCGCTGATCACGATCGGCCTGGTGTCCGCGATCGCCAACGGTCTGATCGCCTACGCCACCAAGCTGTTCGGTCTGCAGGCCAACAGCTCCGTCTCGTCGATCCTGATCGTCGTGCTCTTCGGTGTGGGCACGGACTACTTCCTGTTCCTGATGTTCCGCTACCGCGAACGGCTGCGCGCCGGCGACGAACCCAAGGAGGCCATGGTCAACGCGGTGGCCCGGGTCGGTGAGGCCATCGCCTCGGCGGCCGGCGCGGTCATCATCGCCTTCCTCGCGCTGGTCCTGTCCACGCTGGGCTTCCTCAAGCAGATGGGCCCGGCGCTGGCCATCGCGGTCTCCGTGACCCTGATCGCGGGGCTGACCCTGATTCCGGCCGTCGTCTCGCTCATCGGCCCGAAGGTGTTCTGGCCCTCCAAGTCCTGGCAACGCGAGCCGGAGAACGCCCGGTTCGCGGCCCTCGGCCGTGGTGTGCAGCGCCGCCCGGCGCTGACCGCCGCAGTCTCCGGCCTCGTCCTGGTGGTGCTGTCGCTGGGCACACTCGGCTACCACGCCACGTTCGACCTGGCGTCGGGCTCGATGCCCAAGACCAAGGAGTCCATGGTCGTCCAGGACGAGATGCAGAAGGCGTACTCCGCCGGTGCCGCCGCACCCACCGACGTCTACCTGTCCAGCACCGGCGGCAAGCCGCTGGACAGGTCCGCGTTCGACGCGTACGCGCGCAAACTCGGCGCCGTGGACGGTGTCGCCAGTGCCCGGCTGAACCAGCTCAACAAGCCCGGTACCACGGCGGACTTCACCGTGACGCTCAAGTACGAGGCCTCCACGGACAAGGCGATCGACACGGTGGGCCGGGTGCGGGACGTCGCGCACGCCAGTGCTCCCGAGGGCACCGAGGCGGTGGTCGGCGGCATGTCCTCGATCTACAAGGACATCGACTCCGCGGTGAACCACGACTACCGGACGGTGTTCCCCGTCGCCGCCCTGCTGATCATGGTGATCCTGGGGCTGCTGCTGCGCAGTGTGGTCGCGCCCTGGTACCTGATCGCCTCGGTGGGCCTCGGCTTCGGCTCCACGCTGGGCGCGACGGTCTGGATCTTCCAGGACGCCCAGAACAAGCCAGGGCTGATGTTCATGCTCCCGGTGATCATGTATCTGTTCGTGGTCGCCATCGGCACGGACTACAACATCCTCATGATCGCCAGGCTGCGTGAGGAGGCCCGGGAGGGCCGGGAGCCGCGCGAGGCGGCCGGCATGGCGCTGCGGCACGCCGGACCGACGGTGGCCGCGGCGGGCTTCATCCTGGCGGCGACCTTCGCCACGATGATGCTGGCCGGGAACTCGCTGCTCACGGAGATGGGCTTCGCGGTGTCCTTCGGCATCGCGGTGGCCGCCTTCGTGATGGCGATGTTCTTCACCCCGAGCCTCACCGCCCTGATCGGTCACGCGGCCTGGTGGCCGGGCCATGCCGACCGGGCGCGGCCGGACACGGGCGGCGGCTCCTCCCCCGCCGCGGACGAGTACCAGGCGGCGGGACGGCGCGGCTAGCGGCACCGCGGACACCAGGGGGCCGGCGGGCCGTGCGGCCCGTCGGCCCCCTGTCCTTCCTCAGCCGTGCCGTGGGGCAGCCGTGCTCCCAGGCCCGGCGCGGCGCCGGCCCTACGCGGCCAGTGCGTGACCGGGGTGCAGGACCACCTTGGTGTAGCCCTCGACCCGCTGGTCGAACTTCTCGTACGCGCCGGGTGCCTCCTCCAGCGGCAGTTCGTGGGAGACCACGAAGCTGGGCTTGGCCCGCCCCGCGATGATCAGGTCGCGGAGCTGCCGGTTGTACTGCTTGACGTTGCACTGGCCGGTGCCCATCCGCTGGCCCTTCTCGAACATCCTGCCGATGGAGACCAGGAGCTGGCCGTGCTTGGCGTGCTCGTCGGGTCCGCCGGGGTCGGACGGGACGTACAGGCCGGGTATGCCGAGCATGCCGGTAGGCCGTACCGTCTCGACGAGGGTGTTGAGGACCACGGCGGGTTCCTCGTGGCTCGCGTCGTGCGCCTGGGCCTGGTAGCCGACGGCGTCGACGCCCTTGTCGGTGCCCTCACCTCCGGTCTGTTCCTTGATCTGTTCCGCCGGGTCACCCCGGGTGAAGTCGATCGGTATCGCGCCGATCTCCTCCGCCTTGGCGAGCCGCTCCGGTACCCGGTCGACCGAGAACACCTTGGCCGCGCCGCGCAGCAGCGCGGAGTAGGCGGCCATCAGCCCGACCGGACCCGCGCCGAAGACGGCCACGCTCTCGCCGGGGATCACCTGGGCGAGTTCACAGCCGTGGTAGCCGGTCGGGAAGATGTCGGCGAGCAGGACGAAGTCGGTCTCGAATTCGTTGCCCGGTGGCAGCTTCAGGCAGTTGAAGTCGGCGAACGGCACCCGCAGCAGCTCCGCCTGGCCGCCCTTGTAGGGGCCCATGGCCACATAGCCGTAGGCTCCGCCGGCGAAGCCCGGGTTCACCGTGAGGCAGAATCCGGTCTTCCCGGCCAGACAGTTCTTGCAGAACCCGCAGGCGACGTTGAAGGGCATGACGACCCGGTCGCCCTGGGACAGCGAGGCGACACCCGAGCCGACCTCCTCGACGATGCCGAGGTTCTCGTGTCCGAAGACGATGCCCGACTCCGCGGCCGTGCGGCCCTCGTACATGTGCAGGTCGGACCCGCAGATCGCGGTGGATGTGACCCGTACCAGCACGTCGTTCGGGTGCTGGATGCCAGGATCGTCGACGTCCCTGACAGCGACGCTGAAGGGCTTCTCGTAGACAACGGCTTTCACCTGGTTCACCTCCGCGTGTCGAACGCCACGAGGCAGGGCCCAGGCAGGTCGGTGCCGCAACCTTGGGCGCTCTTGTTTCACCGTCGGATACTTCCAGAAAACGCCGGTACGGCAGGCGGTGCAAGTTCCGGGCCGAGCGCGTCAACGCCGCACGTCGAACCCGGTGTCGTCGGCCGCCGGATGCGGCAGCCGTTCCAGCGCGGCGGCGACGCCGGCCTGTGCCACGACGTCGATCAGTGTCTGCCCGATCACGGAGACCGGTGCACGGGCCGGGAGCATCAGGCCGATCCGCTCCGTACGCGTGGGCCGGACCAGCGGAACGGCGCGCATGCCTGTCGGCACCGCGAAGACGTGCGGCCAGGCCTGCGGCACGATGTCGGCCCACTGCCCGGCCCTGACCTGTGCCGGGTGCTGGGCTCGGGACCGGATGCCCCGGACGTTCCCTGGGCCGACTACGCGGCCGACCACGACCGCGTCCGCGACGCGAGCGGGTGTTCCGCACGGCCCCCGGGAAGGCCGTCTTCACCGTCAACGACTTCACGATGGTGCAGGCGCCGCCGGGCCATCTGGTGCGAGGCCGGCGCGTCGTCCTGGTGAACCGCGTCGACCTCACCGGGCTGGGGTTGGAAGACGGCGCCCTGGTGGACCTGGTCAGCATCTGGACCGACGGTTCACAGCGGCGGGCCGACGCCTTCCGGGTGGTCGGTTACCCGACGCCCAGGGGTTCGGCGGCGGCCTACTACCCGGAGCAACACGCTCACGTCGAAGAGCGTGATCGTCCGTCTGGAGCGGGCCGCTCAGCTCCCCACGGGACGGGAGCCGCTCACCGAAGACGCCTCGGCGGACGTCGTGATCGTCGGCGGCGGCTACACCGGTCTGTGGACCGCGTAC
>NZ_JBEYFC010000281.1:0-11467 GCF_040634175.1 Streptomyces sp. NPDC007162 | reverse complement strand
GCCGGCCGGGCCGGTCCGGGCCCTCATCGAGGAGCACAGCCTGCATCATCGACCGCCTTCGAGCTGCGGAAGAACCTGCCGGTGCTGTAGGTTCTCCCGCCTTTCCCGCAGATGGGGTCGGTGCTCCAGGAGCACCGACCCCATCCGGCGTCAGGGGCCCCGCCGTCCCGGTTCCTCACCCCGCTGCTCTACGGCACCGGTACCACCAGCAAGCCGCTCGGCGCGCACGTCTGCCGGGACATCGACACCGGCCACGGTGTGCCCGCCGGGTGCGAGATGGTCAAGATGCCGCAGACGGTCTGAGACCGCCCGGATCAGCGGACGAACGCCGGGGACACCGCCGAGACGCTGATGCGGCGCGGTGTCCCCGTGCCGTTCGCCGGTATCTCGTACAGGTCCGCGCCGTAGTCCCCCGGCAGCGCGTACACGATCGTGCGGGAGTCCTTCCACACCGCCTGGTCGTCCACGCTCCGGGGCTCCGCGAGCGGGGTTTCGCGCATCGTCCTCAGGTCGAGGACGTACAGGCGCCAGGGGGCGTCCTTCGGGAGGCCCGGGACCCGTTTCTTGTAGGCGATGCGGGTGCCGTCGGGGGAGAGGGACGGGCATTCGACGTTCGGGTGGACGGTGGTGAGCGTGCGGGTGCGCAGGTCGCCGCGGACCAGGTAGGTCGAGCCCTTCGTGGCCAGCGTCGCGTAGAAGGTGGTGTCGTCCGGGGCGAAGGTCACGCCCCAGAAGTTGACGTCCGCCGCGTGGTAGGTCCTGCCGTCCTTGACGACGCGGAAGGCCTCCAGGGACGGGATCAGGGTGCCCGTACGGGTGTCCACGATCGCCGTACGGGTGGAGAAGTTCGTGCCCGCGTACGAGTCGCCGCCCACGAACGCCGTCCAGGCGGCGTAGCGGCCGGACGGGGAGACCCGGGCCCGGGACGGGATGCCCGGGACGTCGTAGTGCGCCCTCGGGTGCAGGCGGGCGTCCAGGATCAGGGCCCGGTACGTGTCCGAGACCGGGCCGTGGACGGCTTGCAGGCACACGCCCGTGCCCGCCGCGGCGTAGAAGCGCAGGCACTTGACGCCGGAGGAGGTACGGGGACCGGAGGGGGCCGACGCGGGAGTCGTGGTCAGTTCGTCGCGGTGCGGGCCCCAGGCCATGTTGCGGAAGATCATGCGGCCGGGGGCGGTCAGCGTCACCGTCCCGGGGGTGACCTTCGCGGCGCCCGTCTGCGGGTGGTCGCGGCGCTCCGCCCGTGCCGACGCGTGCAGGACGGAGGCCAGGGCTATCGCCCCCAGCACCGCGAGGGCGGACGCGAGGATCAGGATGCGGGACCTCAGGGTCATACGGCTGCCTCCCGGGAGGGGCGGAGGGTGAGGGCGTAGGCGGCGCAGACCGCCAGCGCACCCGTGGACGCCAGCAGCGCCGTACGGTCGCCCCACAGCGTCCACGCCGCGCCGAACGCCAGCGAGCAGACGAAACGCGCGCCCGCCTGGCCCGTCTGGACCAGCGCCAGGCCCGACGAGCGCAGTTCCCGGGGCACGCCGTCCGACGCGACCGCCATCAGGACCCCGTCGGTCGCGGCGTAGAACGTGCCGTGCAGGGCGAGGACCGCGTAGGGGAGCGCCGCGCCGTGCCAGGACGTGAGCAGCAGGGTGTAGGCGAGCAGCAGGGCCGCGTGGCCCGCGAGGAACACCCGCCAGCGGCCCCAGCGGTCCGCCAGCCGGCCGAGCGGGACGGCCAGGACGAGGAACGCGGCCGCCGTGCCGAGGGGGAGCAGGGCGAACCAGCGGTCCGTGACGCCGAGGCGCCGTTGCAGCAGCAGGTACACGAACGAGTCGCTCACCGTGGCGAGGCCGAGCAGCAGCGCGCAGACGGTGATCCGGCGCAGGTCACGACGGCCCAGCAGACCGACCGCCGCCCGCAGCGTGGGACGCGACCCCGCAGCACCGATCCCACGCCCGGCCCCGCCCCCGCTGCCCGCCACCGTCCCGGACGTCCCGGCCCCGCGCCCGCTGCCCGGCGCCGGTTCGGACGTGCCGGCCCCGCGCCCGCCGCCCGCCGTGGCCGGTTCGGACGTGCCGGTCCCGCGCCCGCTGCCCGGTGCCGGTCCCGTCGTGTCGGTTCCGTGTCCGCCGCCCGGTACGAACAGCACCAGGATGAGCACGCCCAGCACCGCCACGCAGAAGCTCACCGTGAAGACCGCGTCGTAGCCGTCCACCGCCGCCCGCAGGATGAGGAACGCGGCCAGTGGGCCGAGCAGCGCGCCCGCGGTGTCCATCGCGCGGTGCACCCCGAAGGCGCGGCCCCGGGTCTCCGGGGTGCTGGAGAGCGAGATCAGGGCGTCCCGGGGAGCCGTGCGCAGCCCCTTGCCGGTGCGGTCCGCCGCCAGGACCAGACCGATGGGGGTGAGGGTGTGGGCGACCAGCAGGAGGGGCTTGCACAGGGCCGAGAGGGCGTAGCCCGCACCCGCCACCCACTTGTGGCGGCCGCCGCCGCGGTCGGCGAGGTGGCCGCCGACCAGGCGTACGACCGCCGAGAAACCGTTGTAGACGCCGTCGAGGAGGCCGAAGCCCAGGGGCGACAGGCCGAGGCCCGTCACCAGGTACAGCGGGAGGACCGCGGTGACCATCTCGGAGGAGACGTCCGTGATCAGGCTGACGGTGCCGAGGGCGAGGACGGTGGGGGCGATCGTGGTGCGGTACCGCCCGGCCGTCGCGGGCCGGGCGGTACCTTCCACGGACGCCGTCGGGTCGCTCGCGCGGCTGTCCGCTACGTACACGTCAGGACGCCCAGATCCCGGTGATGTCGGAGGAGGACGCCGCGTTGCCCGCGTGCGCGGCCAGGCCCTGGCTGTCCTCCAGGGTGCGCAGCAGGTCGTAGTGGTCGTACGTGGTGGACGAGGTCGAGCCCGCGGTCACCGGCTGGCCGTACAGGACGGTCGGGATGCGGTTGCCGGCCAGGCGGTTGTCCTCGTCCATGGTGACGACGAGGAGGCTGTTGTGGGTCTTGGCCCAGGTCGCGTACGCGCCCAGGTTGTTCTTCAGCCAGGTGTCACCGGTGGACACCGAGCAGTCGTGCATGTCGCTGCACAGGTTGGGGGTGACGAAGGACAGCTGGGGGAGGGTCGAGTAGTCGGTCGGGAACTGGGCGAACGTCTTCGCGGTCGACGTCGGCACGTTGCTGAAGCCGAACCAGGGGTTGTGCTTCTGCGCGTAGTTGCCGCTGCTGCACGTGGTCGAGCCCTGGCTGGGCAGGGTCTCGTTGTAGCTGGCCCAGGTGCGGCCGGCCGCGAGCTGCTCGGAGGCCAGGTTGGCGGCCGAGGAGAAGCCGGGCTTCACGCAGCTGTCGTCGGTGACGCCCTGGGTGGAGCCGGAGAACAGGGCGTAGTAGTTGGGCTGGCTGGGGTGGGTCTCGGCGTACATCTGGGTCAGGTTGGCGCCGCCGGTGGCCAGCGAGTTGATGTAGGGGGCGCTGGAGGAGCCGATGACCTGGCTGTAGGCGTGGTTCTCGAAGACCACGACGATCACGTGGTCGGGGGTCGGTACGGCACTCGCGGCGTGCGCGGACGTGCCGCCGAGCCCGGTCCACAGGCCGATCGCGGCCGCGGTGAAGGCGGTGGCCGAGGCCACCGCCGTACGGGCGCGGCGGAGCTTCGCCGAACGTGCGGAACTGCCGGACACATCAACCTCCGGGGGAGAGGACGGAGTTGCGGGGTGGCGGTGCGGACAGAGCATGCACACGCCAAGACTCCCACGGCTCACAGGATTCGACCCCGTGGGTGAAGAGCCGGTGAACGCCGGGTACTTGCGCCCCCATGGCACGCATCCTCGTGGGCACCTGTGGCTGGACCGACCGCGCCCTGGTGGCGAGCGGCTGGTACCCGCCCGGCCGGCGCGACCCGGAGGGCCGGCTGCGGCACTACGCCGGCCAATTCCCGGTCGTCGAGGCCGACTCCCCGTACTACGCCCTCCCGGCCGCCCGCACCGCCCGGCTCTGGGCGGACCGCACCCCGGACGGCTTCCGCTTCGACGTCAAGGCGTTCTCCCTCCTCACCGGCCACCCCACCCGCCCGGCCGCCCTCCCCGCCGACCTGCGCGGCCACCCCCGCGACGAAGGCCTGCGCGCGGAGGTCTGGGCCCGCTACGCCGAGGCCGTCGACCCCCTGCGCCGCTCCGGCCGCCTGGGCACCCTCCTCTTCCAGTACCCGCCCTCCCTGGCCCCCGGCCCCGCCGCGGAGGCCGCCGTCAGGGCCGCCAGGGAACGCGCCCGCGACTGGCCGTTCGCCGTGGAGTTCCGCCACCCCGACTGGTGGCGCAGCGGGCGTACGACGGCGTTCCTGCGGGACCTGGACGCCACCGCCGTCGCCGTGGACACCGCCCGCGGCCTGCCCGGCTCCCTCCCTCCGACGGCCCAGGTCACCACCCCTCGCCTGGCGGTCGTCCGCTTCCACGGACGCAGCCCGCACTGGGGCACCGGCACCAAGGAGGACCGCTTCCGCCACACCTACACCGTCCCCGAGCTCACCGAGTGGCTGCCGCGCCTGCGCACCCTGGCCGAGCAGGCCGAAGAGGTCCATGTCCTGTTCAACAACTGCTGCGCGGACAGCGCCGCGCAGGCGGCCCGGACGATGACGGAACTGCTCACCGCCCCCCTGCCGCACCAGCGCCGCGCCCCGGCCACCCCACAGCCGGTCCGTCTCACCCACCGCGCGCCCGAGGCCGGCCCGGGCCGCTCCGGTTAGTCTCGTCTGACCAGCACCGTGATCCCAGGGGAGGCCGCAGATGACGCCGGGGCGCAGGAGCAGTACCTTCACGCGGCTGCTGCGGCACGGCTTCACCGATGCCTCGGCCGCCGAGCGGCTGCTGGACAGCGCCGAGCTGGCCGCCGTACGCGACGACCCGGTGCTCCTCGAAGCCCTGGGTGCCACC
This sequence comes from Streptomyces sp. NPDC007162, assembly GCF_040634175.1. NCBI lineage: Bacteria > Bacillati > Actinomycetota > Actinomycetes > Kitasatosporales > Streptomycetaceae > Streptomyces > Streptomyces sp. NPDC007162. The sequence goes on along the minus strand of NZ_JBEYFC010000281.1, from coordinate 6,548 downwards.
GCCGACCCCGACCTCGCCCTGCACGGCCTGGTACGGCTCCTGGAGGCCCAGCCGGGACCCACCGCCCGCCGCGAGCTGCTCGACACCCTGATAGCGGCCAAGCCGCTGCGGGACCGCCTGCTGGGCGTCCTCGGCGCCTCCGCCGCCCTCGCCGACCACCTCGCCCGGCACCCGCGCGACTGGGAGGCCCTGGTCACCTACGAGCCCCGCGACCTGCACCCCGGAGTCGCGGAGTTCGAACGCGGCCTCGCCGAGGCCGGCGACCCCGTCTCCCTCCGGGTCGCCTACCGGCGCTGCCTGCTGTCCATCGCCGCCCGTGACGTCTGCGGCACCACCGACGTCGCCGAGACCGCCGCCGAGCTCGCCGACCTCGCCACCGCCACCCTGCGCGCCGCCCTCGCGCTCGCCGAGAGCGCCGCGCCCTCGGACGCCGCCCGCTGCCGGCTCGCGGTGATCGCCATGGGCAAGTGCGGCGGCCACGAACTGAACTACGTCTCCGACGTCGACGTCATCTTCGTCGGCGAGGCCGCGGGCGAGGCCGACGAGGCCGAGGCGCTGCGGTCCGCCACCAAGCTGGCCTCGCACATGATGCGGATCTGCTCGGAGACGACGGTGGAGGGCTCCATCTGGCCCGTCGACGCCAACCTCCGCCCCGAGGGCCGCAACGGGCCCCTCGTCCGCACCCTCAGCAGCCACCTCGCCTACTACCAGCGCTGGGCCAAGACCTGGGAGTTCCAGGCCCTGCTCAAGGCCCGCCCGGTCGCCGGCGACCTCGACCTCGGCGCGGAGTACGTCGCCGCGCTCGAACCCCTGGTCTGGAAGGCCGCCGAGCGCGAGAACTTCGTCGTCGACGTGCAGAAGATGCGCCGCCGGGTCGTGGAGAACATCCCCGCCGCCGAGATCGACCGCGAGCTGAAACTCGGGCCGGGTGGCCTCAGGGACGTCGAATTCGCCGTCCAGCTGCTGCAGTTGGTGCACGGAAGGGCGGACGCCTCGCTGCGCTCCGGCACCACCCTGGACGCGCTCCACGCCCTCGCGTCCGGCGGGTACGTCGGCCGCGAGGACGCCGCCCGGCTCGACGAGGCCTACCGCTTCCTGCGCTCCATGGAGCACCGCATCCAGCTCTACCGGCTGCGCCGCACCCACCTGGTCCCCGAGGACGAGGCCGACCTGCGCCGCCTCGGCCGCTCGCTCGGCCTGCGCACCGACCCGGTGGCCGAGCTGACCCGCGAGTGGAAGCGGCACGCGGGCGTCGTACGGCGCCTGCACGAGAAGCTCTTCTACCGCCCGCTGCTCGACGCCGTCGCCCAACTCGCCCCTGGCGAGACCCGGTTGAGCGCCGAAGCGGCCCGGGAACGCCTGGTGGCGCTCGGCTACACCGATCCGGCCGCCGCCCTGCGCCACCTGGAGGCGCTTGCCTCCGGCGTCACCCGCAAGGCCGCCATCCAGCGCACCCTGCTGCCCGTCCTGCTGGGCTGGTTCGCCGACTCCGCCGACCCCGACGCGGGCCTGCTGAACTTCCGCAAGGTCTCCGACGCGCTCGGCAAGACCCCCTGGTACCTGCGGCTGCTCAGGGACGAGGGGGCCGCCGCCGAGAACCTCGCGCGCGTGCTCTCCGCCGGTCGCCTCGCCCCCGATCTGCTGATGCGCGCCCCCGAGGCGGTGGCCCTGCTCGGCGACGGCGACGGGGGCGGCCTGGAGCCGCGCGGCCGCGGTCCGCTGGAGCAGGAGATCCTCGCCGCCGCCGGCCGCGCCGACAACGCCGAGGACGGGGTGCGGGCCGCGCGCGGTGTGCGCCGCCGTGAGCTGTTCCGTACGGCCGCCGCCGATATCGTCGACTCCTACGGCACCGAGACCAAGCCCGCCGAGGCCGACCAGGGCGCCCTGGTCGACCGGGTCGGCGCGGCGGTCTCCGACCTGACCGCGGCCACCCTCGCCGGCACCCTGCGCGCGGTCGTCCGCGACGGCTGGGGCGCCACCCTGCCCACCAGGTTCGCCGTGATCGGCATGGGCCGGTTCGGCGGCCACGAACTGGGCTACGGCTCCGACGCGGACGTCGTCTTCGTGCACGAACCGCAGGAGGGCGTGGACGAACGGGAGGCCGCCGACGCCGCCAACAAGGTGGTCGCCGAGATGCGCAGGCTGCTCCAGATCCCCAGCGCCGACCCGCCGTTGCTCATCGACGCGGACCTGCGCCCCGAGGGCAAGTCCGGGCCGCTGGTGCGCACGCTGAAGTCCTACGAGGCGTACTACCGCCGGTGGTCGCTGGTGTGGGAGTCGCAGGCCCTGCTGCGCGCCGAGCCCGTCGCCGGGGACGAGGAGCTGGGGCGCCGGTTCGTCGAGCTGATCGACCCGCTGCGGTATCCGGCGCGGGGGCTCGGCGAGGACGCGGTGCGCGAGATCCGGCGGCTGAAGGCACGCATGGAGTCCGAGCGGCTGCCGCGCGGCGCCGACCCGAAACTGCACACCAAGCTCGGGCCGGGCGGGCTGTCCGACGTCGAGTGGACCGTGCAGCTGCTGCAACTGCGGCACGGCTGGACCGAGCCGGGGCTGCGGACCACCCGGACCCGGGCGGCGCTGGCCGCGGCGGAGGCGGCGGGGCTGCTGGGGGCCGAGGAGGCCGGGATCCTGGACGAGGCGTGGGTGCTGGCCACCCGGGTGCGCAACGCCGTGATGCTGGTGCGGGGGCGGGCGGGGGACACGTTCCCCACCGAGAGCCGGGAGCTGGCCGCCGTCGGGCGGTACCTGGGGTACGGGGACGGGCACGCCGGGGACATGCTGGACGCGTACCGGCGGACCGCGCGTCGGGCCAGGGCGGTGGTGGAGGAGCTTTTCTACGGCGCCTGAGAGGTCGGAGCCCGGCGCCCCTAGAGGGGCGCCCCGAGCAACGCTCTGGCGTGGTTCACGAGGCCTGCGAGCCCCACCTCGAAGGCCCGGTCCGCGCGGCCGTCGCCCACCGCTGCCAGCGCCTGGGCCAGGTGCGGGGTCGGTACGTCCGTCGTCAGCTCCCACATCGCCTCCGGGGCCGACAGGTCCAGTGCCGAGCCCAGGACCAGGTTCTCCACGGCGATCAGCAGCGGCATCACGTCCGCCGCGGCGAAGCCCGCCGCCAGCAGCACCGTGACCGCCCGCTCGTACTGCTCCAGGACCCGGGGCGCGCGCACCGGTGACGTCATCAGGAGCGGGATCGCCCTCGGGTGCGCGGCGAACGCGGCCCGGTAGGAGCGGGCCCAGGCATCCAGGGCGGTGTCCCAGGGGGCCAGGTCCAGGGTCGACGGGTCGATCGCGGAGGTGACCCGCTCCCGCAGCAGTTCGACGATGCCGTCCCGGCCGTCCACATGGTGGTACAGCGAGCCGGCCTGCGTGCCGAGCCGCTTCGCGATCTGGGGGACGCTGAAGTCGCCCTGCTCGTCCACGAGTTGCAATGCGGTCGTGGTGATCCGCTCCCGGTCGAGGAGCGGGGTGCGTGGCCGTCCCATCAGTGTGCTCTCCCCCGAAGGTGTGAAACAGGTCTTCCCGGATGTCCAGGAGGAGGCTACATTGCCAAAACCGAAAGGCTTTAGATTTACGGGTCCGGGGCAGCCCCTGCCCCGGTAGCGCCGGTCACCCCGCACGCCCGGAACCCTCCCGTCCGCTGCGCTCGAAGGGCTCCCTCCATGTCCGTCACCGCTCGCGAGGAGACCACGCCGCCTGCCACGGCGACGCTCCGCTCCGGCTCGCTCGGCACCGCCGACATCGCCTTCTTCGTCATCTCCGCCGCCGCCCCGCTCACCGTGATGGCCGGCGTGGCCCCCCTCGCCGTCCTGCTCGGCGGCATCGGGGCCCCGGCCGGCTACCTCATCGCCGGCATCACCCTCGCCGTCTTCGCCGTCGGCTTCACCACCATGAGCCGGCACATCAGGAACGGCGGCGCGTTCTACGCGTACATCACCCGCGGCCTCGGCCGACCCGTCGGCATCGGCGCCGCCCTGCTCGCGCTGATCGGCTACAACGGCATGGAGATCGGCGTCTACGGCCTGCTCGGCAGCGCCGGCCGGGACACCGCCAAGGCCCTCTTCGGCGTCGACGTCCCCTGGCTGCCGATCGCCCTCGCCGGGCTGCTCCTCATCGGCTACGGCGGTTACCGCTCCATCGAGTTCGGCGCCAAGCTGCTGGGCGTGCTGCTGGTCGCCGAGACCGGGATCCTCGTCCTGCTCGCGGGCGGGGTGCTGGTCAAGGGCGGCGCGCACGGCCTGTCGGCCGCCTCCTTCGCCCCGGGCCACGTCCTCGTCCCCGGTACGGCCGTCGTCCTCGCCTTCGCCTTCGCCGCCTTCACCGGCTTCGAGTCCACGGTCATCTACCGGCGCGAGGCCCGCGACCCCGAGCGCACCGTGCCGCGCGCCACCTACGTGGCCGTCGCGTTCCTCGGCCTCTTCTACGCCTTCATGGTGTGGATCGTCATCCAGGCCTTCGGCGACCGGGACGTCATCGCGGCCGCCGCCAAGGACCCCGGTGGCCTCTTCTTCACCGCCATCACCAGCTACGTCGGCGGCTGGGCGGCCGACCTGATGCACGTCTTCATCGTCACCAGCATCATCGCCTCCCTCCTCGCCTTCCACAACGCGATCAACCGGTACGCCCTGGCTCTCGCCGAGGAGGGCGTGCTGCCGAGACGGCTGGGCACGATCCACCCCCGCCACCGCTCCCCGTACCTGGCCGGGGCCGCCCAGACCGTGGTCGGCCTGGTGGTCGTGGGCGGTTTCTGGGCGGCCGGCGCCGACCCGTACAACCAGCTGTTGCTGTGGGTCAACACCCCCGGGATGATCGGCCTGTTCGTGCTCCAGCTGCTCGCCGCGATCGCCGTGCCCTGTTACTTCCGGCGGGTCCGGCACGAGGAGGGCGTGGTACGCACCGTGCTCGCCCCGACCGTCGCCGCCGTCCTGCTCGCCACCGCCATAGGCCTGGTCATCACGCACATCGACCTGTTCACCGGCGCGTCGGACGCGGTCAACACCCTGCTGATCCTGATCGCGCCCGCCGTGTTCGTCGCCGGTCTCGGCCTCGCGTGGTGGCTGCGCCGCTCACGGCCCGCCGTGTACGCGGACTTCGCGGCCGAGCCCGCCGACGCCACCGAATGACCGTACGCAACCAAGGAGCCCAGCCAGCCATGACCACCGCCCCCGACCTGGTCCTCACCGGTGCCGAGGTCCGCACCCTCGACCCCGCCCGGCCCCGCGCCACCGCCGTCGCCGTACGCGACGGGCTGATCGCCGCCGTGGGCGACGAACGGGACGTGTCCGACTGGCGGCGGCCCGGCACCGAGGTCGTCGACCTGGACGGCGCCCATCTGGTGCCGGGACTGGTGGACGCGCACAGCCACCCCGTGTGGGGACTGGACATGACGACCGGCGCCGACCTGTCGGGGGTGACCGGCCTGGCGGGCCTGAAGGCGGCGCTCGCCGGGGCCGACCGCGTCGACGGCTGGGTGATCGGCTTCGGCCTCGACCACAACGCGTTCGAGGGGCGACCGGTGGACCGCGCGCTCGTCGAGGACGTACTCGGCGGCGCCCCCGCCTTCCTGCGGCTGTACGACGGGCACTCGGCCCTCGCCACCGGCGCGGCGCTGACCGCGGCGGGGCTGACGGGCGCGCGGGCCTTCGGGCAGCGGTCGCAGATCGTGTGCGACGCCGACGGCCGCCCCACCGGGCACCTGATCGAGCACGCGGCGATGCAGCTGGTCGAGCGGGTGATGCCCCGCCCGTCGTACGCGGCCCGCAGGCGGCGGCTCGTGGAGCTGCTGGGCGCGATGGCCGCGACCGGGCTGACCGGGGCGCACGTCATGGACGCGGGGGACGCCGAGCTGGTCGGGGCGGTGGCCGAGGAGACCGTCCTGCCGCTGCGGTTGCGCTTCGCGCCCTGGTGCATGCCGGGCGTCGACGAGGCCGGGCTGGCGGAACTGGTCGCGGCCCAGGGGCAGGGCGGCCGGCACTGGACGGTCGGCGGGGTGAAGTTCTTCATGGACGGGACGGTGGAAGGGGGAACCGCCTGGCTGGAGCACGCGGACTGCCACGGGCAGGGGACGGCGGCGTTCTGGCCCGACCCGGACGCCTACGCGGCCGCCGTACGGCACCTGCACGCGGCCGGGGTGCGCACGGCCACGCACGCGATCGGGGACGCGGCGGTACGGCACGTCCTGGACGTGGTGGCGGGGCTGGGGGCGGGTGCGGCGGGCCGGCACCGCATCGAGCACATCGAGACGGCGCCGGACGACCTGCTGCCCCGGTTCGCGGAGCTGGGGGTGGCCGCGTCCATGCAGCCGCCGCACACCGCGTACACCCGGGCCGACGGCACCGACGAGTGGTCCCGCCGACTGGGCACCGCACGCGCCCGGCACGCCTGGCGCCTGCGCGACCTGCGCGACGCGGGCGCGACGGTCGCCCTCGGCTCGGACTGGCCGATCGCCCACTACGACGCACGGGCGGTCCTCGCGACCGCCCGCGCACCACGCGGAGCGGCGTCGGCACGGGCGGGGCTGACGGCCCTGGAGGCCCTGGAGGGCTGCACGACCC
>NZ_JBEYFC010000280.1:0-11517 GCF_040634175.1 Streptomyces sp. NPDC007162 | reverse complement strand
TCGTCTACCGCGCGGACAAGGGCGGGCTCGCCAACCAGAACTGGAAGGACTCCCCCGGCGCGATCTGCTCCGCCGACGGCAGCCGGCCGATGGGGACCGTGATGGCGGCGGGGGCGCAGGGGTACGCGTACGACGCGTTGCGGCGGACGGCGTGGGTGGCGCGGACCGTGTGGGCCGACGAGACGTACGCGGCGCTCCTCGAACAGGCGGCCGGTGATCTGCGGGACCGGTTCCAGCAGGACTTCTGGATGCGGGAGGCCGGGTTTCCCGCGCTCGCCCTGGACGGGGAGGGGCGGCAGGTCGACGCGCTCGCCTCGGACGCGGGACATCTGCTGTGGTCGGGGCTGCTCGACAAGGAGTACGGGGAGCAGGTCGGGCGGCGGTTGCTGGAGCCGGACTTCTTCTCCGGGTGGGGGGTGCGGACGCTGGCCGCGGGACAGCCGGCGTACCACCCGTTGTCGTACCACCGGGGGTCGGTGTGGCCGCACGACAACGCGCTGATCGCGCTGGGGCTGGCGCGGTACGGGCTGCACGACGAGGCCCGTACCGTGGCGCACGGGCTGGTGGACGCGGCGACCGCGGGCGGGCACCGGCTGCCCGAGGTGCTGGCCGGGTACGGGCGCCGCACGCATCCGGAGCCGGTGCCCTATCCGCACGCGTGCGCACGGGAATCGCGGTCGGCGGCGGCTCCGTTGGCGCTGTTGTCCGCGGTGGGGGGTGCGTAGGGCGCCTGTTCGGGGCGTTGGTCGGTATGCGTTTGCCCGGTGTTTGCCGAAGGTCCTGAACCGGGGTCTTCTGCGAGCCGTACGGACAGTCGGCGGGTTCGGGCCTCCCCAGCGTTGACCCGCCCTCTCCGTCTCACGGGTCTCGCACGGAAGGACCTCCGGGTTGCCTCAGCACACGAGCACACGCCAGTCATCAAGCACGGCCGGGGAGCCCGGGGCTGAGGTCGAGGCCGAGCAGGCCGAGGGGCCCCCGAACGCCACCGGAACCACCGACTCCGGGGACACGGAGACCGCGCACGACGCGGCGACCGCGGGTGAGCACGAGGCCGTGGGCGAGGACGCGCCCGTGGACCACGGGACTCCCGCCCCTGGAGCGACGGGGAGGGGGGCCGGGCCCGAGGCCGCGGCCCAGTCCGGTGACCGAACCGCACCGGAGACCGGGCGGAGGGCCGGATCCGAGGCCGGCAGCGAAGCCGCGCCCGAGACCGGCACCGAGGCCACTGCCGAGCCGGCGACCGAGGCCGGTGCCGAGGCCACTGCCGAGCCGGCGACCGAGGCCGGTGCCGAGGCCACTGCCGAACCGGGGACCGAGGCCGGTGCCGAGGCCACTGCCGAGCCGGCGACCGAGGCCGGTGGCAAGTCCGCTCCCGAACCCGCGACCGAGGCCGGTGGCGAGGCCACTCACGAGCAGGCCCCCGGTGCCGGTGGCCAGGCCGGGCCCGAAGGCCGTACCGACTCCGCGTCCGAGACCGCCGCCGAGGCAGGTACCGAAGCCGCTGCCGAGCCGACGCCGGAAGCCGCGCCCAAGGCTCCAGGCACTGGGGGCGAGGACACCCCTGAGCCCGCTCCCGACACCTCACCCCGGACGACTACGGAACCCGCCCCCCACGCCCACACCGGACCCAGGGCCGCGCCAGGCCCCGCACCCGAAGCCCCCACCGGCGACGGGCTCAAGGACACCGCCGGGGCCGCCTCGGAAACCGGTGCGGAAGCCGAGCCCGCTTCCGCAGCCGCACCCCGGACCGCTCCGGAGCTCGCCCCTCACGCCCATGCCGAAGCCGCACCCGAAGCAGCCACCGGCGCCGGGCTGAAGAACACCCCCGAGCCCGCTCCCCAAGCCGCCTCCGGCTCCACATCCCCAACCTCCCCCGACGCCGCGCCCGGGGTTGTTCCCGAGGCCGGGGCCGGGGTCGGGGTCGGTACCCCGGTTCGGCGGCCTCGGATCTGGCAGCGGTGGCGCGAGGAGCATCCCTCCGCCGCGCAGGTGCTCTCCGTCTCCCTCACCGCGCTCTCCGCCCTCCTCGTCTACGTCTGCCTGCTGATGCCCAACACGCTCAGCGGCCTGAAGACGGTCACGTTCGTGCGGATCCCGGCCGAGGCGATCATGGGCGCGGTGGTGCTGCTGGCTCTGCCGCGGCGCTACCGGCTGGCGCTCGCCTCGGTCGCCGGGGCGGTGGTCGGCGCGCTGACCATCGTGGACTTCTTCAACATGGGGTTCGTCGACTACCTCGGCCGCCCCTTCAACATCATCCTGGACTGGTCCCTGCTGCCCGACGCCCGCGGCTACCTGAAGGACACCCTCGGCGGCACCGTCGAGCTGGCGATCACCGTCGGGGCGGTACTGCTGATCTTCCTGCTGATCGGGATCGTCGCGCTCGCCACCGTACGGGTCTCCAACCAGCTCGCCCGGGTCCGGACGAAGGCCACCCGGGGCACACTGATCGTCGGCACCGTGTGGATCACCTGCAACGCGCTCGGCCTGTCGGTCGCCGGCTCGCCGCTCGCCGCGCAGAAGGCGACCGCCGTACTGAAGACCCAGGTGCGCACCGTGCAGCTGACGCTGAAGGACGAGGCGGAGTTCCGCAAGGTCGCCAAGGTGGACGCCTTCGGGAACACCCCGGGCGACCAGCTGGTGCCGGCGCTGCGCGGCAAGGACGTGGTCTTCACGTTCATCGAGAGCTACGGGCGCAGCGCCGTCGAGGACCCGATCGAGGCACCCGGTGTCGACAGGACGCTGGACGCGCAGACGGCGATGCTGAAGAAGGCCGGTTACGCCGCGAAGAGCGGCTGGCTGACGTCGGCGACGTACGGCGGCAGCAGCTGGCTGGGGCACTCCACGACCATGTCCGGGCTGTGGGTCAGCAACCAGCAGCGGTACCGGACCGTCATGGCCAGCGACCACCTGAGCCTGACCAAGGCGTTCGAGAAGACCGGCGGCTTCGACACCGTCGGCGTGATGCCGGGTATCCAGAAGGGCTGGCCGGAGCAGAGCTTCTACGGCCTCGACAAGGTCTACAACGCCTTCCAGCTCGGCTACAAGGGGCCGAAGTTCAGCTGGTCGACGATGCCCGACCAGTACGCGCTCCAGCAGTTCCAGGACCGGGTGCACAGCAAGAAGCCGGCCGACGGCAAGTCCCGGATGTCACTGCTGATCCTGACCTCCAGCCACCAGCCGTGGGCGCCGATCCCGAAGATGGTGCCGTGGGACCAGCTGGGCGACGGCTCGATCTTCGACGCCATCCAGAAGGCCGGCAACAAGGCCTCCGACGTCATCGCCGACACCACCAAGTCCCGGCAGGAGTACGGCAAGTCGGTCCAGTACTCGGTGACCGCGCTCACCCAGTGGCTGCAGCGCTACGGCAACGACAACACCGTGCTCGTCTTCCTCGGCGACCACCAGCCGATCGCCCGGGTCAGCGGCAACCACGCCAGCCGTGACGTGCCGATCTCCATCGTCGCCAAGGACCCGAAGGTCCTTGACGCGATCGACTCCTGGAACTGGACCGACGGTCTGCGCCCGGCGCACAACGCCCCGGTGTGGAAGATGAGCGCGTTCCGCGACAAGTTCCTGACCGCGTACGGCTCCACCCCGCACCCGAAGACGAACTGAGCGCTCCCCCAGCGGCCCTTGAGGGCGCTCAGCCGCCCGAGGTGTCCAGTTCGGCGTCCTCGGTGATCCCGGCGCAGTCGTAGGGGTCCTTCAGCCAGCCGTCCGGCAGCACCACCCGGTTGTTGCCGGACGTACGGCCGCGGGGCCCGTCGGCGCCCGCGGGCCAGGGCTGGTCGAGGTCCAGTTCGTCGAGGCCCGCGCGGAGTTCCGCCAGGGACGAGGTGATGGCGAGACGCTTGCGCATCTCGCTGCCGACCGCGAAGCCCTTCAGGTACCAGGCGACGTGCTTGCGGAAGTCGACCACGCCCTTGGACTCGTCGCCGAGCCACTCGCCGAGCAGTCCGGCGTGCCGGACCATGACGTCGGCGACCTGGCGCAGGGACGGCCGGGCGATGTCCTCGTGACGCCCCTCGAACGCCGCCACCAGGTCCGCGAACAGCCAGGGCCTGCCCAGGCACCCGCGCCCGACCACGACCCCGTCGCAGCCGGTCTCCCGCACCATCCGCAGCGCGTCCTCGGCGGACCAGATGTCGCCGTTGCCGAGCACCGGGATCTCCGGGACGTGCTCCTTGAGGCGGGCGACGGCCTCCCAGTCGGCGGTGCCGCCGTAGTGCTGGGCGGCGGTGCGGCCGTGCAGGGCGATCGAGGTGACGCCCTCCTCGACGGCGATCCGGCCGGCGTCGAGGTAGGTGATGTGGTCGTCGTCGATGCCCTTGCGCATCTTCATCGTGACGGGGAGGTCACCGGCGCCGCTCACCGCCTCGCGGAGGATCGCGCGGAGCAGGTTGCGCTTGTAGGGGAGGGCCGAGCCGCCGCCCTTGCGCGTCACCTTCGGGACCGGGCAGCCGAAGTTCAGGTCGATGTGGTCGGCCAGGTCCTCCTCCGCGATCATGCGGACGGCCTTGCCGACGGTGGCCGGGTCGACGCCGTACAGCTGGATCGAGCGCGGCTTCTCGGTCGCGTCGAAGCGGATCAGCTGCATGGTCTTCTCGTTGCGCTCGACCAGTGCCCGGGTCGTGATCATCTCGCTGACGAACAGTCCCTTGCCCCCGCTGAACTCTCTGCACAGGGTGCGGAAGGGCGCGTTGGTGATCCCGGCCATGGGGGCCAGGACGACCGGCGGCTGAACAGTGTGGGGGCCGATCTGGAGCGGCGACGTGGGCTCGGGCATTCCCCCATTGTCGCGTACGGCGCACGGTGCTCGTCCGGCCCTGTGGACAACCGCCCGCCCGGTCCGGTCCGGCAGATCATGCATCACTCATTAGTTAGACACACTATCGAAGTGGGCGTACGATGAGAGCCATGCCCGAGCTGAGCCCCCGCCGCCGCATGCTCGTGCTCGCGATCTGCTGCATGAGCCTGCTGATCGTGAGTCTCGACACCACGGCCCTCAATGTCGGCCTGCCGTCCATGCAGCGCGAGCTGCACGCCTCCACGGCCGGACTCCAGTGGACCATCGACGCGTACACCCTGGTACTGGCCTCGCTGCTGATGCTCGCCGGGTCCACCGGCGACCGGGTCGGCCGCAAGAAGGTCTTCATGACGGGCCTGGTCGTCTTCTCCCTGGGCTCACTGCTCTGCTCGCTCGCGCCGAACCTCGAATCGCTGATCGCGTTCCGGATGGTCCAGGCGGTGGGCGGCTCGATGCTCAACCCCGTCGCCATGTCGATCATCACCAACACCTTCACCGACCCGCGCGAGCGGGCCCGGGCGATCGGTGTGTGGGGTGCGGTGGTCGGCATATCCATGGCCGCCGGACCGCTGGTCGGCGGCCTGCTGGTGGAGTCGGTGGGCTGGCGCGCGATCTTCTGGGTCAACCTCCCGGTGGGCCTCGCGGCGCTGCTGCTGACCCTGCGCTTCGTGCCGGAGTCCCGGGCGCCGAAGGCCCGCCGTCCCGACCCGGTCGGCCAGGTGCTGGTCATCGCGCTGTTCGGCTCGCTGACGTACTCGATCATCGAGGCGCCGACGGCGGGCGCGGCCACGGTGGTCCCGTTCGCCGTGGTGGCCCTGGCCGCCCTGCTCGGACTGCTCTGGTACGAGCCGAGGCGTGACCAGCCCCTCATCGACCTGCGTTTCTTCCGTTCGGTGCCGTTCAGCGGTGCCACGGTGATCGCGATCAGCGCGTTCGCGTCGCTCGGCGGCTTCCTGTTCCTGTCCACGCTGTACCTGCAGAACGTGCGCGGTCTCGACGCCCTGCACGCGGGCCTGTGGATGCTGCCGATGGCGGTCCCGATGTTCCTGTGCGCGCCGCTGGCCGGACGCCTGGTCGGCGGCCGCGGGCCCCGCCTGCCGCTGGTGATCGCCGGGGTGGCGATGACGGCGAGCGCGGTGCTGTTCGCGGCCTTCGAGGCGGAGACCTCGAACACCACCCTCTTCATCGGCTACGTCCTGTTCGGCATCGGTTTCGGCTTCGTGAACGCCCCGATCACCAACACCGCGGTCTCCGGGATGCCGAGGTCGCAGGCGGGGGTCGCGGCGGCGGTCGCCTCCACCAGCAGGCAGCTGGGCCAGACCCTGGGCGTGGCGGTCGTCGGCGCGGTGCTGGCGTCGGGGATCGGCTCCTCGTCGTACCGTCAGTCCTTCGTGACCGGCGCCCGGCCCGGCTGGTGGATCCTCGCGGCCTGCGGCGTCGCGGTCCTGGTGCTGGGCGCCCTGACCAACGGCCGCTGGGCCCGCGGCACGGCCGAGCGCACCGCGCAGCGCCTGGAGTCGGCGGAGATCCGCCAGGTGGTGGGCGCCGGGGGCCGGGTCTAGGACTTCCGGCCCGCCCGCCCTTTGCCGGTGCCTCGCCCGCGTGGCACAGCCGTCAGCAGGAGCTGGTCATGCGCTGGTGGCGGGTCCGGACCAGCTGGTGGACGGCGCCCAGGGCCAGGGCCTGGAGCAGGGCGGAGACCACGACCATGGCGACGAAGAACCAGTCCGGCATCCGGGCCGGGTCCCAGGCGGCCCGGCCCAGCGCCCCGACGAGCAGGAACGCGGGGAAGGTGACCAGGGGCGGCCAGAGCCAGGCCGAGGCGGGGTCCGTGTCCTGGCCGGCGACGGGGTCCAGCGCGGCCTTGACGATGACGAACGCGACCAGGGCGAGGTAGGCCACCGACACCCGGTTGCCGAGCGTCAGCCGTACGAGCGTGCGGACCGGGCCAGGTCCCATCGGTCGCCCCCCCTGTGGTCGTGGTGTTCCGTCCCCTGTCTGCATGGTGGTTCGAACGGCCGTGCCCTGTCCTGAGTACCCGTACTCAACCGTGTGCGGGACGCCCGCCCGGCCGTCCTCGGCGCTTGGAGCCCCCGGCCGTCGTCAGTTCGCGGGGCCGCCCAGTTCGAACCACACGTTCTTGCCGGTGCCCAGCCGGGTCGTGCCCCAGCGTCTGGCCAGTCGGTTCACCAGGTACAGGCCGCGGCCGTGCTCCTCGTCGGGGGTGGCCCGGCGCAGCCGGGGCAGCTGCGGCACGTCGTCGCCGACCTCGCAGCGCAGCACGTCGGTGCGCAGCAGCCGCAGGCCGATCGGCCGGGTGGCGTGCCGTACGGCGTTGGTGACGATCTCGCTGACCAGCAGCTCGGCGGTGTCGCTGAGCTCCTCCAGGTCCCATGCGGCCAGCGCCTGCCGGGTGAGCCGACGGGCCCGGCCGGGGGCGGAGTTCTCCGGGTCCAGGGTCCAGTAGGCGACGTCGCTGGGCGCGATGCCGTCGAAGCGGGCGGCGAGCAGCGCGATGTCGTCGTCCCGGTCGCCCGGGCCGAGCATGTCGAGCACCTCGTCGCACAGCGCCTCCAGGGGCGGCGGCCGGTCCGGGCCGGTCAACTGGGCGGTGGCGGCCAGCTTCTCGCGCAGCTGCTCGATGCCGGTCCACACGTCGCGCAGCCGGGACTCCACCAGACCGTCGGTGTACAGGAGCAGCGTCGCCCCGGCGGGCGCCTCCAGCTCCACCGCCTCGAAGTCGATGCCGCCGACGCCGATCGGGGCGCCCGGCGGCACCGCGAGGACCTCGGTCTTGCCGCCGGGGTGCAGCAGGATGGGCGGCGGATGGCCGGCGTTGGCGACCGTCATGCGGTGCGAGACCGGGTCGTAGACGACGTACAGGCAGGTGGCCATGCGGTCGGTGCCGAGGCGCTGGGCCTGTTCGTCGAGGTGGTGCAGGACCTCCTGCGGGGGCAGGTCGAGCCCCGCCAGGGTGAGCGCGGTGGTGCGCAGCTGGCCCATGACGGCGGCCGAGGTCATCGAGTGCCCCATGACGTCGCCGACGACCAGCGCCACCCGGCTGCCGGGCAGCGGGATCGCGTCGTACCAGTCGCCGCCGACACGTGCGGTCTCGGCGGCGGGGAGGTAGCGGACCGCCAGCCGGACACCGGTCGGCCGGGGCAGGCTGTGCGGGAGCATGGCGCGCTGCAGCCGGTCGGCGATGAAGGCCTCCCGGCTGTACAGCACGGCCTTGTCGACGCCGAGCGCGGTGTGGGTGGCCAGCTGCGCGGCGACCAGCAGGTCGGCGGGTTCGAACGCCGGGCGTTCCGGGCGGCGCAGGAAGACCACCGCGCCGGTGACCCGGCGGCGGCCGCGCAGCGGGGCGAGGATCGCGTGCGTGCCGGCCCAGCCGTTCAACGCGCTGTCCTCGCCGACGAGTTCGCTGAGCGCGGCACGGGTCGGCGCGTTGTCGGCGAACACCGGCCGGACCCCGCGCAGCACCTCGGCGAGGGCGCCGCCCGGCACCACCTCGCTCCAGTCGGAGGCGTCCAGGTCGTCCTGTTCGTCGCCCACGGTCTCGACCGGCCAGACCAGGCCCTCGGCGCCGGGGCCCTTGATCCGGTCGGTGCGGCGCAGCCGGAGCACGGCGGGGCCGGTGGGGCGTTCGTCGCCGACCGGGAGCGGGTCGCGCAGGTAGACGAGGGCCGCGTCGGAGTACGTGGGTACGGCGGCCCGGCACAGGCCGAGTACGATCTCGTCGGTGTCGAAGCCGCGGGCGATCCGCCGGGTGGCCGCGCCGACGTAGCGCAGGCGGTCCTCGTCCGGGGCCTTCAGCGCGGTGGTGGGCCGCACCTGCGGGATGGCGGTGTCCTCGCGCACCCCGAGCGCGGTCTGCGCCGCCAGCGCGTCGGCCAGGGCGATGTCGTCCTCCACGAAGTCCTCCCGGTCCGGGCCGCGCAGGAACACCGCCACGCCCACCACGGCGTCGGGTGCGCGCAGCGGGGCGAGCAGGACCCGGTTTCCCTGCGGCAGCCGACGTGCCGTCCCCAGCAGCTCGCGCAGCGCGTCGACGGTGTCGCCGGCGTCCGGGCCGCTGCCGCGCGCCCTGCCGCAGCGCAGCATTCCGGCCAGCGCTCCGTCGGGCGCCACCGAGACGGCGTCCGGGGGCACCCCGCCCATGGCGCCGCCGAGTTCGGCGGGCGTCTGGTCCAGCAGCAGCCGCAGCGGCTCGGACCGGTCCTGCCGACCGTCCTCCAGGTAGACGAACGCGCCGTCCGCCAGGTCGGGGACGACCGATCGGCACAGCTCACGGACGGCCTGGGCGGCGCCCTCGGCGCGCGCGATCCGGCGGCCGGCAACGGCCAGGAAACGTTGAGGATCCGGCAGCATCGCCTCTCCGTGCCGGTGGCCGCTTCACAAGGTCGCTTTCATCTTGAGCCAGGGTCAATGCCGTGTCCAGGGTTTCCACCGGTACACCAAGTCCTGCTCTTGATCCGGCGGTTGGGGACAGGACCGGAGGGTGACCCCGGGAACACCCACCGTACGCCCGTCGAGTTCAGGTGAACACACCTGGTGCCCTCGGTAAAACCCGGTGCAGATTCCCCCGTTGATGTTGCACCTGCTGCACACTCGCGTCATGTCGCGGATCGACGAGAGCAAGGTCAGCCGCTGGGACCAGCACGGCCGGGAGCACGTGGTCAGGGTGCGGCGCACGGGTGTGCAGCGCACGATCCAGTGCGCCACCTGCGGCTGGCGCCAGGGCGCGCAGTTCCTGCCCTGGCTGAAGGCCGAGGAGCACCTGGCCGAGGCCCACCAGGCGACCGTGGACCCGGCGGGGGCCGAGCCCTCCCGATGAGTTCTCGCCGGTGTGGCAGTCGTACCCCTGACCGCGCCCACCGGAAGGACGACCGATGACCCTGACCCCGCTGCACGCCACCCTGCGCCGGTACGCCGAGGACAGGACGGTCACCGGAGCCGTCGGGCTCGTCGCCCGCGGCGCCGACGTCGAGGCCGTGGCCGTCGGGTCCATGGACGCCGGGGGCTCCGCCCCGATGGAGCGGGACGCGATCTTCCGGATCGCGTCGATCACCAAGCCGATCACCGCCGCGGCGGTGCTGATGCTGGTGGACGAGGGCCTGGTCGGGCTCGGCGACCCGGTGGAGCGGTGGCTGCCCGAGCTGGCGAAGCCGGTGGTGGTGCGGACGCCCGCCGGGCCCGTCGACGACGTGGTGCCGGCCGCCCGCGCGGTCACCGTCGAGGACCTGCTGAGCTTCCGCACCGGCTGGGGAACGCCCGACGACTTCTCGCTGCCCGCCGTCCGGGCCCTGACCGCGGTGCAGCGGTACGACCGCCCCTTCGGGGAGTGGCCGGACCCGGACACCTGGCTGCGCGCGCTCGCCGAGGTGCCGATGCTGCACCAGCCGGGCGAAGCCTGGCTGTACGGCACCTCGTCCGACCTCCAGGGCGTCCTGGTCGCCCGGGCGTCGGGCCGGGCGCTCGCCGACTTCCTGGCGGAACGGCTCTTCGAACCGCTGGGCATGCGGGACACCGCGTTCGAGGTGCCGGCGTCGAAACGGCACCGCTTCACCTGGGCCTACCACCGCGCCGAGGACGGCACCCTGCGCCCGGCGGACACCCCGGACGGCCGCTACAGCGGTCTCCCCCGGTTCCAGTCGGGCGGCGGCGGCCTGGTCTCCACGGCCGACGACTGGCTGGCCTTCGGGCGGCTGCTGCTGAACGCGGGCGCCACCGCGGACGGCCGCCGGCTGCTCTCCCCCGCCTCGGTCAGCCGGATGACCACCAACCACCTCACGGCGGCCCAGCGCGCCGCCGCCACGCTCTTCCTGGAGGGCCAGGGCTGGGGGTACGGCGGACAGGTCGACGTCACCCCGGCGGATCCCTGGTCGGTGCCCGGCCGCTACGGCTGGGTCGGCGGCACCGGCACCACCGCGCACATCGTCCCGGCCACCGGTACGGTCACGGTCCTGATGACGCAGACGGCCATGACGGGCCCGACGCCGACCCCGCTGATGCGGGACTTCTGGACGGTCACGGCACAGGCCGCCGTTACGGCATTCGGGTGACAGGCGGCGGGAGAATCAGGAGGTCGGGACGGGCCCTGCCACCTGCGGACTTTACCGAACCGCGGCCCTGCCCCCCAGCGCTTCGCGGCCGTGCCCGGGTCGCCGTTGCGGGTGACCCGGCCAAGCCTGGAGGAGTCCCCTCGTCACTCGACAGGAGCACTCCATGCACACCACTCAGCGTCAGATGACCCGCGCCCTCGCCGCGGGCGCCCTCTCGCTGGCCCTGCTGTCGGCCGGCAGCGCCGGCGCCCTCGCCGCGGAGACCAAGGCGAGCCCCTCCCCGTCCATGATGGCCTCGATCTCGATCAAGGCCACCAAGTCCTCGGTCACCACCGGTGAGTCCGTCACCTTCACCGGCCGTACGTCGGGTCTGAAGGTGGGCTGGCCGCTGGTGCTCCAGCACGAGAAGAGCGGCAAGTGGGTCCCGCTCAAGGTGAACACGAAGATCAAGAACGGCAGTTCCTACTCGCTGACCACGTCGTTCAAGACGAAGGGGACGGAGCACCTGCGGGTCGCCGCGGTCGGCAAGAAGGTCTACTCGCCGAGCGTGACGGTCAACGTCACCTGAGGCCGCGCAGCAGCAGCTCCACCAGCGACCCGAAGTCCTCGTCGGCCTCCGGCCGCTCCCACTCGCGGGCGTAGCCC
>NZ_JBEYFC010000279.1:0-11535 GCF_040634175.1 Streptomyces sp. NPDC007162 | reverse complement strand
AGGGGATCCTGCCCCAGTTGGCGCACGTCGACGTCATCCGGGGTGCGGTGCGCGGCCCGGTCGCCGACCGCGACACCTGGCAGGCGCCCGACACGAAGGTCGTGCGGACGAAGGACGTGTCCGGCCGCAGGGGCACCTACACCCTGCGCATCCCGCTCACCGCGGGCGACGAGTCCTGCTACGTCCGGCTGCGCGGCAGCGACGGCAACCGGAGCGGCACGGGCTACCTCGGCGCCTCGATCGACCCGCACGGCCCGATCCCCCACGAGCCGGGCAACGGCGACCCGTGGGCCGACACGTGGTTCTACTCGAACCCGATCTTCGTGGACGTCGTGGGCTGAGTTCAGCGCCCCGCAGGGGCGTTGGGGAGGAACTGCGCAGCCGGCCCCCGCCGGCCCGCAGTTCCCCACCACGGCAAGACCTACGCGTAGAACCGTGACAGGCTCTGCAGCACGGCCGCGGGCTTGGTCCCGCCCTCGATCTCGATCGTCCCGTCGACGAGGATCTGCACCCCGCCCGGCACGTCCTCGACCTCCGCCAGCCTCGCGACCAGCCGGATGCGCGAGCCCACCTTCACCGGCGCCGGAAAACGCACCTTGTTCAGTCCGTAGTTGACCTTCGTGGTGACGCCCTGGACGTCGAGGAGCTCGGTGAACAGGGGGATGAACAACGACAGGGTGAGGTAGCCGTGGGCGATCGGGGCGCCGAAGGGGCCCGCGGCCGCCCGCTCGGGGTCGACGTGGATCCACTGGTGGTCGCCGGTCGCGTCGGCGAAGGTGTCGATGCGTTCCTGGGTGACCTCGATCCACTCGCTGGTGCCCAGGTCGCTGCCCGCGAGCTTCTTCAGTTCGTCGAGGCCGTTGACGGTGACGCCCATGTCGCTTTCCTTACTCATGAGGTGGTGCCGTAGCGCTTGCGCACCCGGGACTTGAGGAGCTTGCCGGAGGCGGTGCGCGGGAGTTCGTCCGCGAGCACCACCGATTTGGGGAGCTTGTACTTGGCGAGCCGGCCGGACAGCGAGGCCAGCACCTCGTCGGGGTCGAGGTCGGCGCCCTCCCGGGGCACCACCACCGCGCGCGGCACCTCGCCCCACTTGTCGTCCGGCACCCCGATGACCGCGCACTCCACGATGTCGGGGTGGGCGAGGAGCAGGTCCTCGATCTCGGCGGGGTAGATGTTCTCCCCACCCGAGATGATCATGTCCTTCAGGCGGTCGACGATGTAGACGTAGCCGTCCTCGTCGACGCGGGCCGCGTCTCCGCTGCGGAACCAGCCGTCGGCGAAGGAGGCCGCCGTCTCCTCCGGCAACCCCCAGTAGCCGGACATGACATGGGGGCCGCGGACCACGACCTCGCCGGGTTCGCCGACGTCGACCGGGGTCAGGTCGGGCCGTACCACCCGTACGTCGCTGAAGAAGTGCGGTACGCCCGCCGAACCGGACTTGCCGATGGCGTGCTCGGCGTCGAGGAAGAGGGTACCGGGCGAGGCCTCGGTCATGCCGTAGCCCTGGAGGAAGGTCAGGCCCCTCTCCTGGTAGGCGGCGATCAGCGGGCTGGGCACCGGGGAGCCGCCGCAGGTGAGGATGCGCAGGGAGGAGAGGTCGGCGTCCGGCCAGCGCGGGTGCCGGGCCACCTGGTCGAACATGGTCGGGACCCCGAACATGAAGGTGATCCGGTGCTGTTCGATCAGGTCCAGGGTCGTGGCCGGGTCGAAGGACTCCACCAGGACGCAGGCGCCGCCCTTCAGGAGGACCGGCAGGGTGAGCATGTTGAGACCCGCCGTGTGGAACAACGGGGCGGAGACCAGGGCACGTTCGTCGGCGATCAGGTCGGTGTCGACCAGCACGTTGAGCGCGTTCCAGGTCAGGTTCCCATGGGTGAGCATCGCGCCCTTGGGGCGGCCGGTCGTCCCCGAGGTGTACATGATGATGCAGGTGTCGTCGGGGACGACAGGCTCGTCGATCGGGTCGTCGGCCGCCTCGGCGAGCAACTCCTCGTATTCGGCGCCTACTTCGACGTAGGTACGGACGTCGCTGGTGCCGGGCAGGCCCGCGACGAGACCGGCGTGCGAGGGACCGTAGAGCAGGGCCCTGGCACCTGAGTCGGAGAGCTGGTAGGCGATCTCGGGGCCTGCCAGGCGGGTGTTGAGCGGGACGAAGACCGCGCCGAGGGTGCCGGCCGCGAACAGGGTCTCCAGGTAGGCGGGGTGGTTGGGGCCGAGGTAGGCGATGCGGTCGCCGCGGCGGACGCCCCGGGCGCGCAGGGCATGGGCGAGGCGGGTGGTGCGGTGGTGCAGGGTGCGGTAGTCGGCCGCCCGGCCGTCGTGCACCAGCGCCGTACGGTGCGGGGTCTTGCGGGCCCGGCGCGCGGGCCAGGATCCCAGTCCCTCGTTGCGCATCTGCGACCCCTTATGGCTTGGTCAGCCCGAGCAGACGGGCGGCGTTCTCCTTGAGGATCTTCGGCCGGACCTCGTCCTTGACCGGCAGCTTCGCGAAGTCGGCGAGCCAGCGGTCGGGGGTGAGGACGGGGAAGTCGGAGCCGAACAGGACCTTGTCCTTGAGCAGCGTGTTCGCGTACTGCACGAGCTGCGGCGGGAAGTACTTCGGCGACCAGCCGGACAGGTCGATGTGCACGCCCGGCTTGTGGGTGGCGACGGCGAGGGCCTCGTCCTGCCACGGGAAGGAGGGGTGCGCCAGGATGATCTTCAGGTGCGGGAAGTCGGCGGCGACGTCGTCCACGTGCAGCGGGTTCGAGTACTTCAGGCGGATCCCGCCGCCGCCCGGGACGCCCGCCCCGATGCCGGTCTGGCCGGTGTGGAAGAGGGCGATGGCGCCGGTCTCCTCGATCACCTCGTAGAGGCCGTAGGCCACCGCGCGGTCGTTCGGGAAGAAGCCCTGGATGCTGGGGTGGAACTTGAAGCCCTTCACCCCGTACTCCTCGACCAGCCGGCGGGCCTGCCTGATACCCGCCTTGCCGCGGAAGGGGTCGACGGAGGCGAAGGGGATCAGCACGTCGGAGTTGGCCGCGGCGGCTTCCGCGACCTCCTCGTTGGGGACCGGCGGGGTGCCGGTGGCGGACTCGGCGTCCACCGTGAAGATCACAGCCGCCATGTTCCGTTCCCGGTAGTAGGCGGCGGTCTCCTCGATCGTCGGCTTCCGCTTGCCCTCGATCTTGAAGTAGGCGGCAGAGGCGTCGTGCAGGTCGTCGTCGAGGGAGGAGTGGCCCCGGGAGGAGACCTCGGCGTGCGTGTGGACGTCGATCGCCGTCAGTGCCTCGATGTCCATCACGCCTCCGGCAGCTTGGGCGCGGGGATGCCCACGGACTGGAGTTCGGCGCCGACCGAGGTGGGGAAGGCGTCGGCGAGGGTCTCCGGGGTCCAGCCGCCGTCGGCGTAGGCCGCCCGGATCTCCTGCGGATGCGACCAGAGTGCCACCTTGTCGCCGCCGATGCCGATGGCCTGGCCGGTGATCCCCCGGGCGGCCGCGGAGGCGAGGAAGGGGACGACGGCCGCGCAGTCCTCGGGGGTGCCGAAGCCCTCGCCCTTGCGCAGGAAGTCCGGGAGCGGCTCGCCGCCCCGCATCGCCTCGATGTAGGGGGCGAAGGCGGGGATGGTCTCGGTCATGGCGGTGGCCGCCACCGGGACGATCGCGTTCACCGTGATGTTCGCCCGGCCCAGCTCCATCGACCAGGTACGGGCCATGGCCGCGATGCCCGCCTTCGCGGCGGCGTAGTTGGTCTGGCCGAAGTTGCCGCGCTGCCCGGCCGGGGAGCCGACCAGGATCAGGGTGCCGCCCTCGCCCTGCTCGCGCATCCGTACGGCGGCGGCGCGGGCGCAGGTGAAGGTGCCCTTGAGGTGGGTGGTGACGACCGCGTCGAAGTCGTCGTCGGTCATCTTCCAGAGCACCTTGTCGCGCAGGATGCCCGCGTTGGTGACCAGGACGTCCAGGCGGCCGAACTCCTCGACGGCCCGGTTCACGAGCCGGTCGGCGGCCTCGGCGGTGCCGACCGGGACCACCTCGGCGACGGCGGTGCCGCCGGCCTCGGTGATGGACTTCACGGCCTGCTCGGCGACGGCCTCGTCCACGTCGTTGACGACCACGGACGCACCGTGGGCGGCGAGGGCGTGGGCGTAGGCGAGGCCGAGGCCCCGGCCGCTGCCGGTGACGACGGCGGCCTTGCCGGTGAGATCGATGGTGGGCACGGCTGGTCCCTTCACGTGGGTCGCATGGGTGCGGCTGTGAGATCGAAGCTAAGAGCAATAATTGTTGACGTCAATAGTTGTTGCCGTCCCACGGGTGCGGCATGCTGGAATCCGTGCCACCGACCGCCCCGTCGCCGGGGCCCGTACCAGGGAGCCCGCCATCGCCCGCCAGCACACCGAGAAGACGCCCTCCGTCGACGCCGACGAGCCGTGGATGCGCGGGCTGCTCGCGGACACGGGCTATCTGCTGTACCGCCTCGGCCTGCGTTCGGGGCAGTTGTTCAACACGTCCCTGCAGGAGTCGGGGCTGCGGCTGCGCCACTACGCGGTGCTGCGGTTCCTCGCCACGTCGCAGGGGGTGCTCCAGCGGGAGCTGAGCACCCGGCTCGGCTACGACCCGAGCGCGATCGTCGGCCTGGTCGACGACCTGGAGAGGCAGGGCCTCGCCGAGCGCCGCCCCGCCCCCGACGACCGCCGCAGCCGGATCGTCGTCCTCACCGAGAGCGGCCGGGCCTTCCTGCGGGACACGGACGAGGCGGGCCGGCGGGTGACGAACGACCTGCTGGCCCCGCTCGACCCCGCCGAGCGCGAGGCCCTCCACGCGCTCCTGCTGCGGGTCGCCGACCGGCCATGACCACCGTCGCCCGCTCCGCGCCGGACCGGCTGCTGGCGGTCCTGGCCGCTTTCGACCACGGGCATCCGGCGCTGAGCCTGACCGACATCAGCCGCCGGGCGGGGCTCTCGCTGACCACCGCGCACCGGCTGGCCGGCGCGCTCACCGAGTGGGGCGCGCTGGAGCGGGACGCGGAGGGTCTCTACCACGTGGGACTGCGGCTCTGGGAGCTGGCGGCACTCGCTCCACGGGGTCTCGCGCTGCGCCAGATCGCGCTGCCGTACCTGGAGGACCTCTACGAAGCAACGCACGAGAACGTGCAGTTGGCGGTGCGGGACAGCACCGAGGTCGTCTACATCGAGTGGCTGTCGGGGCGTTCGGCGGTGGGCGTGCACATCCGGGTGGGGGCCCGCTGGCCGCTGCACGCGACGGGCGTGGGCCTCGCGCTGCTGGCGCACGAGCCGGCCGCCTTCCAGCAGGACTACTGCGCGGGCCCGTTGGCCGCCTTCACGCCGTACACCGTCACGGATCCGGCCCGGTTGCGCCGCTCGCTGGCCGAGGTACGCCGTACCGGAGTGGCGGTGAGCAGCCGTCAGGTCACCGACGACGCGCTGTCGGTGGCGGCCGCGGTGCGCGGGGCGACGGGGCAGGTGGCCGCGGCCGTCTCGGTGGTGGTGCCCCAGACCGACGCCCAGGTCCCGGCGCTGATCCCGGCGGTACGCCTGGCGGCCCGCGGCATCTCCCGAGCCCTGGGCTGGCACCCGGAACGCACCGTCGGCGACGGGTAGCCCCCGGCCCCGGACGGGACTGGGGCGCCGTCGGGTGGGACCGGGGACCGGAATGCGGTCGTCGGTCAGGCAGGGAGGGTCGCGCGCAGGCGTCGGTCGCGGGGGGTCTGTCTGCGGTTCAGGCGGGTGTCCAGGAGTCGGCGGGCCGCGTCGCAACGGCCGCCCGCGACCAGTGCGTACAGCAGGGTCTCCTCCACGACCTCGCGTTGGGCCGCGCTGCCGCCGACCCTGGCCAGCACCGGCAGCAGGGCGTCGAGCCCCCGGGCCGCCTCGTGGAACCGTTCCTCGACCAGTGCCGCGAACGCCTCGCACAGCGGCGCGATCACCTCCCGCTGCACCGGATCGGCGCCGGCCGCGTGGTCGCGGAGCCGGTGCAGCGCCGGCAGGTCACCGGCGGCGGTGAGGGCGACGGCCGCATGCAGCGCGGTGAACGCGGTCGCGGGCCGCTCCAGCACCTCCCGGGCCACCGAGTCGAGCACGTCCGTCGTCGGCAGATCGCCGTCCCAGCTGTCGCTGAGCCGGGCCCGCCACAGCAGCGACCCCGAGTCCACCAGCGCCCGCACACCACGCACCCGGCCCGGTGCGAGCTGGCTGAACCAGCGGCGGCGCACGGCGCCCGGGTCGTCGAGGGCGAGTTCGTGCAGGGCGATGTGCCAGGAGAAGTGCGCCCGGTGCACGGCGCCCCGGCCGCGCCCGGCCAACCAGCCGTCGAGCCAGTCCCGGCCCGCCTCGTGCGCCCCGGACTCGTAGTGGACGTGTGCCAGGGCGTGCACCGCGTGCCCGGAGGCGGGCTCGGCGGCCAGCGCGCGGTGGGCCAGCTCGGCCGCCTCGTGCAGCCGGCCCTGCTCCTGGCGCAGGAAGGCCAGCAGCGAGGTGTGGAACCAGTGTCCGTCGTACACGGGCGAGGTCAGTTCGAGCAGTCGCAGGGCGTCGGCGTCCTGGAGATCGCTCACTCCGGAGAACGCGATGGTCGGCACGGCCGCCGCGAGCGCCAGCGCGTCTCCTGGGTGCTCCCGCAGATGCCGTACGAGCGCTCCGTCCCCGTCGTCGCCGGTCACCCGGCGCGTCACCACGTCCACGAAGGACCGCTCGCGCTCGTCCGCGCGTTCTCGGGCCGCGCGCTGGGCGTCGGCGAGGGCCCGGGGCACGTCGACGGCGGCGGCGCACTCGTGGCCGAGCAGGGCGAGGGCCGCGTGGCCGAGGGCGAAACCGGGGTCCAGGGCGACCGCGCGGGCGAAGGCGTCCTCGGCGCCGGAGCGCACCTTGAGGACCCGGTCGAGCCCGGCGCGGTAGGCGGCGGCCGCCTCGGCGCGGGTGGACAGGGGCTGCCCGTGGCCGTCGACGGGACGCCGCCCGGCCCGCCGGCGCTGCGGGGGCGGCAGCAGGTGCTGCGCCAGCTCGGCCGCCTGGACCCGGATCTCGGGTATCGCGGTGGTCTCCCACAGTTCGCCCCGGCGCGGCGCCCCGAGGGTGAACAGGGGCAGCCCGGTACGGCCCCGGGCGTCGAGGAGCCGGCCGTCGCGGGTGGCCGCACCCATGCCGAGGGGTCCGGGGACGGCCGTGCCCGAACCGAACAGCCGCTGCCACAGCGGGTCGTCGAGGCGGCGGCCGGGCCCGGTGCAGTCCACGATCCACCCGACGTGCAGCGTACGGCCGCCTGAGAGCTCGACCGCGAGACCACCGGTCCCGGCGGCCGTCACCCGGGTGACCGTGCCGGTGTGGACCTGGAGGCGGCGGGCGGTGCGGGCGCGGGAGACGTGTTCGGCGGTGGCGGGGGCCATCCGGTGGCGGTGGGTGTTCCACAGGGCGCCCTCGCGGGCCAGGAAGTCCTCGCGCTCCTGCGGTGTGAGACTGTGCCACAGCCGTGCGGTGTGCGGGCGGAGGCTGTCCAGGGCGGGGCGCCAGTCGCCATGGGTGCGCACGGAACGGCTGACGTGGCGCCAGACCACGCGGCGCAGCCGGCCGAGCGAGGTGTCGTCGAGGCCGTCCGGTGCGGGCATGGCACCGGCCGGGCCGAGAGCGTGCGGCTGGGGCAGCAGTCCGTTGCGGGAGAGGGCGTGCAGCGTGCGCCCGGGCCGGTCGAGGGTCAGGGCGAGGTCGACGGCGGTCAGGCCGGTGCCGACCAGCAGGATGTCCTCGGGGCTGTCCCGTACGGGGTCCAGGGCGCCCGGTGTCCACGGGGCACCGACGAACCGGGGCGAGGTGCGCAGCGCGGCCGGCGCCCAGTCGGCGGTGGCGCCGGCGGGGCCGGTGGCCAGGACCGCGCCGTCCACCGTCAGGGATCCCCCGGCGGCGAGGTGGAGCTCCACCCGGCCGTCGGAAGTGCCGGTACAGCTCTGCGCGCGGGTGCGCAGCCTGCGTACCGCGACCGTGCCGTGGGCGCGGACGAGGGCCTGACCGAGAGTGTCGGCGAGGTAGGCGCCGTAGCGGTAGCGGGTGGCGAAGTCGGTGCCGGTGACGGTGGGTTCGCCGTGCCGGCACAGCCAGCGGACGAAGTGCCCGGGGTCGTCCGGGTAGGCGCTCATGTTGCCGGCGGGCACGTTGAGGCGGTGCCGGGGGTCGCGGGTGGCGTAGGCGGTGCCCCGGCCCGCCTCCGGAGCCGGGTCGATCAGGACGAGGTCGAGCGGAGTCCGGCGGCGGTGCGCGCTCTCGCAGAGCTGGACGGCGGTGAGGGTGCCCGCCGCCCCCGCTCCCACGATGGCCACGCTCTGCCGTGTGCGGACGTCGGTCACGGAATACCTCCGGCGGGTCGGCGAACTGCTTCTTTACTGTTCCGATCGGGTGGGTGGGGAAACCGTCCCGGAGGACGAACTCACCGGAAACCAGGCTGCCGGTCGGGCGTTCACACTCTGTTCAGGATCGCGGGTGCGGACAACCCGGGTTCCGGCCGACTCGTTTGGAGAGAACCCGCCGGTCCCCCGCCGCCCCGCTCCTCATCGGAATCTCAGGGATCACCCCCGTGATTCAAAGGAACCACCCATACAACGAGCGCAGGATGCCCTGACACAGGTGGACAAGTCAGGAAGGCGTGTCGTGGGCGTCCAGCACATATCGAACCGGTCCGGACGGCAGTCGGGGAAGTGGTCCCGGCGCGGGATCCTCGCCGCGCTGGGCGCGGTGCCGGCGGGTGCGGCACTGGCCGGATGCAGTTCCTCGGCGGAGGCCTCGGCCGCGCCGGCCGACAAGGGTGCCACGGCCTCGGCGAAGTCCGCGACCAGGAAGGCGACGATCACGGTCACGCCGGCCTCGGGCACCGCGAAGGCCGGCTTCACCAGCCCGGTCGAGGTCATGGTGACCGACGGCACGCTGGCCTCCGTCACGGTCACGGGCAACGACGGCTCCACCCTGGCGGGCACCTTCGACACCGCGAGGACGAAGTGGACGTCGGCGAGGAACCCGTACTCCGGCACCAAGTACACGGTGACCGCGAAGGCGCGCGGCGCGGCCGAGGAGACGGTGGCCACCTTCACCACGAAGTCCCCCGGGGAGACCTTCGTCGGCTACTTCACTCCGGAGGCGGGCTCCACGTCCGGCGTCGGGATGCCGGTGTCGATCAACTTCACGCACGCGGTCGCGGACCGGGCGGCCGTCCAGAAGGCGATCACCGTGACCGCCGAGCCGGAGGTGGAGATCGTCGGGCACTGGTTCAGCGACACCCGGCTCGACTTCCGTCCCGAGACGTACTGGGCGTCCGGCACGAAGATCACGCTGAGTCTGCGGCTGAAGGACGTCGAGGGGACGGCCGGCGTCTACGGCGTGCAGTCGAAGGACGTGACCTTCCACATCGGCCGGGAGCAGATCAGCACGGTCGACCTGGCCACCAAGCGGATGGTCGTGAAGCGGGACGGCGCCACCCACGCCACCTACCCGGTCTCCGGCGGCGACGCCCAGCACACCACCTGGTCCGGGATCATGGTGATCAGTGAGCGGTTCAAGCAGACCCGGATGGAGTCCTCCACGGTCGGTCTCGGCGACGAGTACGACATCCCGGACGTGCCGCACGCCCAGCGCCTGACCACGTCCGGCACCTTCGTGCACGGCAACTACTGGGCGTCGACCGCGGTCTTCGGCCACGAGAACACCAGCCACGGCTGCGTGGGCCTGCACGACGCCAAGGGCGCGGGCGACTCCTCGGTCGACGGCTACACCTTCTACGAGAGCTCGATGCTCGGCGACGTGGTGATCGTCAGGAACTCCGGCGAGAAGACCGTCGACCCGTCCAACGGCCTCAACGGCTGGAACCTGTCCTGGGCGGACTGGAAGGCGGGCAGCGCCGTCTAGCGAGCGGCCGGCTTCAGAGCGTGAACTCGGTTGAGAAACAAGGTGATTCTTTGTTTTAACTCTTGACGGCCGCAGGCACGGAGAGCACATTGGGCCCACTTTGAGAGCGCTCTCAGATCCATCACGGCGCTCTTGAGGACCCACCCGCGCACCCCCCTCCGTACCCGAGAGGCACCCCCATGAGCGAAACCTCCGGTATACCTCCCGCGGATCACAGACGGCGCCGCTCGATCCGCCGCGCGCTGCTCGCCGCGCTGGCCACCGTCGGCCTCGCGGTCACGGCCGCCACCGTCGGCACCCTCCCCGCCAGCGCCTCCGCGCCCGGCGTGCCGTCCGGCTGGAGCCAGGTCTTCCTCGACGACTTCAACGGCACGGCGGGCACCGGCGTCAACACCGCCAACTGGCAGTACGACACCGGGACCTCGTATCCGGGGGGTGCCGCCAACTGGGGCACCGGCGAGGTCGAGACGATGACCTCGTCCACCAGCAACGTCGCCCTCGACGGCAGCGGCAACCTGAAGATCACGCCGGTCCGCGACGCGGCGGGCAACTGGACGTCGGGCCGGATCGAGACCACCCGTACCGACTTCCAGCCCCCGGCCGGCGGCAAGCTGCGCGTCGAGGCCCGCATCCAGATGCCGAACGTGACCGGCACCGCCGCCTACGGCTACTGGCCGGCGTTCTGGATGCTGGGCGCGCCCTACCGGGGCAACTACCAGAACTGGCCGGGCGTCGGCGAGCTGGACATCATGGAGAACGTGCAGGGCCTGAACAAGACGTGGGCGACCATGCACTGCGGCACCAGCCCGGGCGGCCCCTGCAACGAGACGACGGGCCTGGGCAATTCGACCGCCTGCCCCAACACCACCTGCCAGTCCGGCTTCCACACCTACACGATGGAGTGGGACCGCTCGGTGAGCCCGGAGGCGATCCGCTTCTACGTGGACGGGGTCAACTACCAGACGGTGACGGCCAGTCAGGTCGACGCCACCACCTGGGCGAACGCGACCAACCACGGGTTCTTCGTCATCCTGAACGTGGCGATGGGCGGTGGCTTCCCGGGTGCCTTCGGCGGCGGCCCCACCAGCGCCACCGAGTCCGGCCACCCGATGGTCGTGGACTACGTGCAGGTCCTGCAGTCCGGTGGGGGGAGCGGCACCACCACTCCCCCCACCGGCAACCGTGACGCGTACAGCCCCATCCAGGCCGAGTCGTACGACAGCCAGGCCGGGGTGACCGCCGAGGCCACCACCGACACCGGCGGCGGCCAGGACATCGGGTACGTCGCCAACGGCGACTGGGCGCTCTACAAGGGCGTCAACTTCGGCTCCACGGCGGCCACCCAGTTCTACGCGAGGGTGGCGAGCGGCGCGGCCGCCGGGGTGAGCGGCCTGGTCCAGGTCCGGCTCGACAGCCCGTCCAGCACCCCCGTCGGAAGCTTCGCGGTGGCCAACACGGGTGGCTGGCAGACCTGGACGACGATCCCGGCGAACATCAGCTCGGTGACGGGTACCCACGACGTCTACCTGACCTTCAGCAGCGGCCAGTCGGCGGACTTCGTCAATGTGAACTGGTTCGACTTCGGGCACTGACCCGGAAGGCGGGCGCGCGGCGGCGCCGGGGAACTCCCCAGCGCCGCCGGCCTCTCAGCGC
>NZ_JBEYFC010000278.1:0-11545 GCF_040634175.1 Streptomyces sp. NPDC007162 | reverse complement strand
AGCGAGAAGCACACGGTGTCGCGTCTCTTCGGTTCGCCCCCCGGCTACGTGGGCTACGAAGAGGGCGGCCGAGCGGGATCCCGTTGACCGGCAGGCCGTGGGTGGGCAGGCCCTGCACCGGCAGACCGCCGAGGAGGCCGGCCACGGGCTTGGTCGGGCCGCCGGCGAGGACCTGCTGGACGGCGGGCTGAACGGCGGTCAGTCCGGCACCGAGGGCGCTCTGCCCCTGCGTCACGGCCTCCCCGGCACCCGGCAGCGCCTTGGAGACGTTCTCGGCCGGCAGCGTCTTGGTGACGGTGTCCAGGGCCTGGGAGGAGTCCGGGACGGCCGGGGCCGCGTTGGCCGCGCCCGCGCCGACGGCGGCGAAGGCGGCACCGAGGGCGGCGACACCGAGGGTCTTGGCAGCAGACTGCTTCATCGTTAATGCGTCCTTGGAATGCGGCGACAGGGGATCGATAACATGCTGAGCGGTCCACGACCGTAAACACGGCGGACCGCCCACCGCAAACACCGAATTATGGACGGATGGTGAAAGCCCGTCCGCATTCCGACCCCCGCCACAGCGCCCGGTCAGCCCTCCGAGTCGACAGAACCGCTGGTGGATGCGGTCTGCCGGAACAGCCATTCGGATTTCAGCTCTGCATATCCGGGCTTGACGACGTCATTGATCATGGCAAGCCGTTCATCGAAAGGAATGAACGCTGATTTCATCGCATTGACGGAGAACCACTGGATGTCGTCGAGCGTGTAACCGAACGCCTCGACGAGGTGCTCGAATTCCCGACTCATGGTGGTGCCGGACATGAGACGGTTGTCCGTATTGACGGTGGCGCGGAAGTGGAGCCGACGGAGCAGTCCGATCGGGTGGCCGGCGTAGGAGTCGGCGGCCCCGGTCTGGAGGTTGGAGCTCGGGCAGAGCTCCAGCGGGATCCGCTTGTCACGGACGTAGGAGGCGAGCCGGCCGAGCTCGACCGTGCCGTCCTCGTGGACCTGGATGTCGTCGATGATCCGCACGCCGTGCCCGAGCCGGTCGGCGCCGCACCACTGCAGGGCCTGCCAGATGGACGGCAGCCCGAAGGCCTCACCGGCGTGGATGGTGAAGTGGTTGTTCTCGCGCTTGAGGTACTCGAAGGCGTCGAGGTGCCGGGTGGGCGGGTAGCCGGCCTCGGCACCGGCGATGTCGAAGCCGACGACGCCCAGGTCCCGGTAGCGGTTGGCGAGTTCGGCGATCTCCAGGGAGCGGGCCGCGTGCCTCATGGCGGTGAGCAGGGCGCCGACCCGGATCCGCCGGCCGCCCTCCCGGGCCAGGGCCTCGCCCTGCCGGAAGCCCTCGTTGACGGCCTCGACGACGTCCTCCAGGGTCAGCCCCTGCTCCAGGTGCTGCTCGGGGGCGTAGCGCACCTCGGCGTAGACGACGCCGTCCTCGGCCAGGTCCTCGGCGCACTCGCGCGCGACCCGGACCAGCGCGCCCCGGGTCTGCATCACACCGACGGTGTGCGAGAAGGTCTCCAGGTACCGCTCCAGCGAACCGGAGTCGGCGGCCTCGCGGAACCAGATGCCGAGCTTGTCCGGGTCGCCCTCCGGGAGCTGGGTGTACCCGGCCTCCCGGGCGAGATCGGCGACCGTGCCGGGACGCAGGCCGCCGTCGAGGTGGTCGTGCAGCAGAACCTTGGGCGCCCGGCGGATCTGGTCCGGCGTCGGGGTGTTCGCGGTGCTCTGGCTCGTCATTTCCGCACTCTAACTCCTACGCGCGTAGATCGCCCGGCACTCGACTTTTTCCCCTCCGCCGATACGCAACGGTGACCCCACGGACGGGTCAAGTCCACCGCGACTTCTGACACTGTTCTGTCATGGCACAGCAAGCGACACCGGTGCGAACGGCCAGACTGGGCAGGGCAGTCGGTCAGGAGCCTACGGCGGTGAGCGGAGCGGTCCTGCTGCTCCCGGGCGGTGAGGAGAACTCCGCGCGCAAGCCGTCCCTCGTATGGGCGACGGCGTTCGTCCGCGCGCTCGGCCGCAGGCTCGCCCGCGACGGCCGCGACGAGGGCCTCGCCGCGCATGTCGTCCACTACCGCTACCGCGGCTGGAACGGCAGCGAGGCGCACCTCGCGGGCGACGCGAACTGGGCGGCCGACGAGGTGGTGCGGCGCTACGGCGACGTGCCCGTCTGCCTGCTGGGCGTCGGGATGGGCGGCCGGGCGGCGCTGCGTGCGGGCGGCCACGAGGCCGTCAACTCCGTGGTGTCCATCGCCCCCTGGCTGCCGGAGGCGGATGTGGCGGCGCCTGAGGAACCGGTTCGGCAGCTGGTGGGCCGGCGGGTGCTGATCGTGCACGGCACGAACGACGAACGGACCGATCCGGAGCTGTCGTTCCGGCTGGCGGCGCGGGCGAAGAAGGCGAACCGGGAGGTGTGCCGGTTCGAGGTGCACTCCGACGGGCACGGGTTGCATCAGCACCGGGACGAAGTGCTCGCGCTGGCTTCGGACTTCGTGATGGGGGCGTTGTACGGGTGTGCGGTGTCGCGGCCGGTGGAGGATGCGCTGGCCGCGCCGCCGCCGATCGGGTTGCGGATGCCGTTGGCTGCGGGGTTCGGCAAGTCGTTGAGGCGGTAGGGGGCGCGCTGTCGCTAGGTGGGGAGCAGGTTGCCCCGTCTCGACAGCAGGAACTTCTTGAAGGCGGCCACCGGCGGGGTGTCCGGGTGGCCCTCCAGCCACGCCACGCCGATCTCCCGCGCCGCCCTCGGGGCCGTGACCGTCAGTTCGGCTACTCCCGGGCGGGGGAACGCGGGTGGTGGGAGGAGGGCGACGCCCAGGCCCGCGGCCACCAGGCCCCTCAGGGTCTCCGCCTCCTCCCCCTCGAAGGCGATACGGGGTCTGAAGCCCGCCTCCTCGCAGAGGTCGTCGGTGATGCGGCGCAGGCCGTAGCCCGGTTCCAGGGTCACGAAGGTCTCGTCGGCCGCCTCGGTCAGGCGGACCCGGCGGCGGGTCGCCAGGCGGTGGTCCGCCGGGACGACCAGGCGGAGTTTCTGTTCGTCCAGGCGGCGGGCCACCAGGTCGGGTGCGTCCGGGACCGGGGAGGTCAGGCAGAGGTCGAGCTCCCCCGCACGGAGCTTCTCGATCATCGCCTCGCCGTAGTTCTGGACGAGGCTGAAGCGGATGCGGGGATGGTCGGCCCGGAACGCCTGGAGCAGGCCGGGGACCGTCTCGGCGCCCATGGTGTGCAGGAAGCCGAAGGCGACCTTGCCGGTGGTGGGGTCCGCGTCGGCACGTACCTCGTCGGCGGCGCGCCGCACCTCGGCGAGGGCACGTTCGACCGAGGTGAGGAAGGTGCGGCCGGCGGGGGTCAGGGAGACGGTGCGGCCGTGCCGGCTGAAGAGGTCGACGCCGAGGTCCTCCTCCAGGCGGGCCACCGCGCGGGAGAGGGTGGACTGGGGCACGCCCAGCTCCTGCGCGGCCCTGGTGACATGCTCCGTGCGGGCCACGCCGGCGAAGTACGCGAGGCGGGGAGCCAGCGACATCGCCATGTCTTCTGTGTCACTGGACGGTGACAGGCGCGCGGCCGACCTCTGCTGATGCTCCATGGGAACGATTATGACGATTCCATGCATTGGACGGATCAAGGAGGGGTCCGTACGTTCGAAGCATGTCTCCCGCCAGTACCGGGGCGTCCACCGTCGTGGACGCCGTTCCGTCCGCCCCCGCCGCCGCCGACTCCCGGCTGACCCCGGGCGGTCCCGGCTACCGCCGGATGAGCTTCGCGCTCTTCCTCGCCGGTGTCGCGACCTTCGCCCTCCTCTACTCCACGCAGGCGCTGCTGCCCCTGATCTCCGACGGCTTCGGGGTGACCGCGAGCGACGCGAGCTGGACGGTGGCGGCGGCGACCGGCGGCCTGGCGCTGTTCGTCATCCCGATGAGCGCGCTCTCCGAGCGTTTCGGGCGCCGTACGATCATGACCGCCTCGCTGGCGGTGGCGGTGACCGTCGGCCTGCTGGTCCCCTTCGCGCCCTCGCTGGGCGTACTGGTCGTGCTGCGCGGCGTCCAGGGCGCGGCGCTGGCCGGGCTGCCGGCCTCCGCACAGGCCTACCTGGCGGAGGAGGTGCGCCCGAAGGCGCTGGTGACGGCCATCGGCCTGTTCGTGGCGGGCAACAGCGTCGGCGGGATGAGCGGCCGGGTCATCACGGGCTGGGTGGCGCAGGAGTGGGGCTGGCGGGTCGCCGTCGGCACCATCGGCGTGATCGCCGTCGGCTGCGCGGTGGCCTTCCGGCTGCTGCTGCCCGCGCCGAAGCACTTCACAGCGGGCTCGCTGCACCCGCGCCGGCTGCTCGGCACGGTCCGCGACCACCTCGCGAACCCGCTGCTGCGCCGCCTGTACGCGATCGGCGCGCTCTTCATGACCGTCTTCGGCGGCGTCTACACGGTGATCGGCTACCGCCTGACCGAGGAGCCGTTCTCGCTCCCCCAGGGCATCATCGGCTCGATCTTCCTGGTGTACCTGGTCGGCACGGTGTCGGCGTCCACGGCGGGCCGGCTGGTGGGCCGCCTCGGCCGCCGGGGCGCCCTCTACCTGGGCGGCGGCACGACGGCCACGGGTCTGCTGCTGTCCCTGGCCGACTCGCTCCCGCTGGTCCTGCTCGGCCTCGTCCTGATCACCGCGGGCTTCTTCGCGGGCCACGCGGTGGCGTCCTCCGCGGTCAGCAAGACGGCGACGCACGGCCGCGCCCAGGCCTCGGCCCTCTACCAGTCCGCGTACTACATCGGCTCCAGCGCGGGCAGCACGATCGGCGCGCTGGCGTTCCACGCGGAAGGCTGGTCGGGCACGGTGAGCGTCGGCCTCCTGGCGATAGCCGGCGTCGTGACCATCACGGTCCTCGGCTCCCTGGCGGCCCGCCGCCACATCACGGCCGACGCCCACTGAAGCGCCCCAACCTGCACGTTCCCGAACAACGGCCGCCATTGTCAGTCCCCTGCGCTAGCTTTCAAGTGCTGGAGCGCGAAGGCGCGTGAAAAGGCCACGTGGGGTGGGTGGACGGCATGACCAACAGCACGGCGACCGCGGAGCTGGACGTCGCACTGGAGAAGCACCGGACCGAGCTGACCGGTTACTGCTACCGCATGCTCGGCTCCTCCTTCGAGGCCGAGGACGCCGTGCAGGACACCCTGGTGCGGGCCTGGCGGAGCTACGACACGTTCGAGGGCCGCTCCAGCCTGCGGTCGTGGCTGTACCGGATCGCGACCAACGTCTGCCTGGACATGCTGAACGCGGGCAACAAGCGGGCCCGCCCGATGGACCTCTCCGAGTCGACGCCGTTGGCTCGGGCGGCGCTCTCTCCCCGCCCCGACAACACCTGGCTGGAGCCGGTACCGGACGCGCGCGTGCTGCCCGCCGTGGACGACCCGGCGGAGGCGGCCGTGGCCAAGGAGTCCATCCGGCTGGCCTTCATGGCCGCGCTCCAGCAGCTGCCGCCCAAGCAGCGGGCGGTGCTGATCCTGCGCGAGGTGCTGGCCTGGAGGGCGAGCGAAGTCGCGGAGCTGCTCGGCACCTCGGTCGCCTCGGTGAACAGCGCCCTGCAGCGGGCCCGGGCCACGCTGGCCGAGCAGCAGCAGTCGGGTGCCGCCGCCGAGGTCTCGGACCCGCTGGACGAGGAGCAGCAGAAGCTCCTGGAGCGCTATGTCGCGGCCTTCGAGGGGTATGACATGACGGCGCTGACGGCGCTCCTCCACGAGGACGCCATCATGACGATGCCGCCGTTCGACCTGTGGCTCACCGGTCACGACGACATCGCCGGTTTCATGACCACCCTCGGCTCGGCCTGCGAGGGCTCCCGGCTGTTCCCGGTCCGGGTCAACGGCCTGCCCGGGTTCGCCCAGTACAAGCCCGACCCGGACACCGGTGGCTGGAGCCCGTGGTCGATCCAGGTCCTGGAGATCTCAGACGGACGGCTGACCGGGTTCCACTTCTTCCTCGACACCAAGCGCTGGTTCCCGCTCTTCGACCTCCCCCTCCATCTCGATGCGGAGTCCGACGAACCGGAGCAGGGAGCGTAGGGCGGGGTCGGGGTCCCGCAGCCGGATCCGGCCACCGGCCCGGCGTGCGGTCAGTTCCAGCCGGGCCAGCAGGTCGACGGCCGCGAGGCCCGGCGGTCCCAGGCCGCCGACGTCGCAGACGACGATCCGGGTCCCGCCGCCCCGCAGCAGCGCCCGCACGTCGTCGCAGAGCCCCGGCACCTCGTCCCTGGCGACGGGGCCGGCCAGCATGAGCACGGCGGGGGTCACGGCATCCACGAACGGTAGACCGGCGCCGGCCTGACAACTCATCGGCAGGTGCGGTGCGCCCCCACGGGGCCGCGCAGATCACACGGACCGCAAGGATCACAGAGTTGACCTGAACCTGACCCGCACCAGAGGGTCAGGTGTATGCCCCACAGATCAGCGCCCGCCCCGCTACCCGACGGCCCGGCGCACGCCATGGGGGTGCCGTGCAAGGGGTGCTGAGCGGCTTCGCGGTGATCGCGATCGTGATCGCCGTCGGTTACGTCCTCGGCCGCGGCGGCCACCTCGGGGCGAACGGCCGCGAGGTCCTCACCAAGCTCGCCTTCCACGTCGCCTCCCCCGCGCTCCTGTTCACCACCCTCGCGAAGGCAGACCTGGCGGTGATCTTCTCCAGCCGCCTCCTGGTGACGGCCCTGTCCACGGCAGCGGCGGCGGGCGCGTTCACGGCGGTGGGTGTCGTACGGGGCTGGGGCGTGGGCCGTACGACGATCGGCGCGCTGTGCTCCAGCTACGTCAACTCCGGCAACCTCGGTATCCCGATCGCGGTGTACGTGCTGGGCGACGCGTCCCTGGTGGCACCGGTGCTGCTGTTCCAGGTGGTGCTCCTGACCCCGGTCGCCCTGACGGTCCTCGACCTGTCGGGCGCGGGCGATAAGGGCCCCTGGTGGCGCCGCCTGCTGACCCCGCTGCGCAACCCGATAGCCGTGGGCTCCCTGTCCGGCGTCGCGGTCTCGGGACTCGGGATCCACGTCCCCGGCCCGGTCATGGACCCCCTGACCCTGATCGGCAACATGTCCGTCCCGGCGGTGCTGCTGGCCTTCGGCATCTCCCTGCGGGGCAGCACGCTCCCCGGCCGGGGCCGCGACCGCCACCCGGTGTTCCTGTCGGTGGCCCTGAAGTCGGTGGGCCAGCCGCTGGCCGCCTGGGCCCTGGCGTCGGCGGTCTTCGGCCTGCGCGGGGCGCCCCTGCTCGACGTGACGGTGACCTCGGCACTGCCAGCCGCCCAGAACCTGTACACGTACGCCGGCACCTACCGGGTCGGCGAGGAACTGGCCCGCGACTCGATCCTGCTGTCGACGGTGCTGTCGGTACCGGTCCTGGTGGTCGTGGCGGCGCTGCTGGGGTGACGGACGGTCAGTCGACCGGGAACTCCCCGGTGTCGATCGTGACGCCGAACGGGACCGGCGTCGGTCCGCCGATCCCGTTCACTCGATCGAGAGATCCCCTGGTCAGGCGATGCGTTCCAGCACGACGGGGGACGCCGTGAAGTCCGTGCCGGCCGGCGCGATGTCGTACGAACCCTCGACCGCCTGGAGTGCGTACTCGAAGCGTTCCGGGGTGTCCGTGTGGAGGGTGAGGAGGGGCTGGCCGGCGGTGACCGGGTCGCCGGGCTTGGCGTGGAGTTCGACGCCGGCGCCCGCTTGCACCGGGTCCTCCTTGCGGGCGCGGCCCGCGCCGAGGCGCCAGGCGGCGACGCCGACACCGTAGGCGTCGAGGCGGGTCAGGACGCCCGAGGAGGCGGCCTTCACCACGTGCTGCTCCTTCGCCACCGGCAGCGTCGCGTCCGGGTCGCCGCCCTGGGCCGCGATCATCCGGCGCCAGACGTCCATCGCCGAACCGTCGGCCAGCGCCTTCGCCGGGTCGGTGTCGTGGATGCCCGCCGCCGCCAGCATCTCCCGGGCCAGGGCGATGGTCAGCTCGACGACGTCGGCCGGGCCGCCGCCCGCGAGGACCTCCACGGACTCGCGGACCTCCAGGGCGTTGCCCGCAGTGAGGCCCAGCGGGGTGGACATGTCGGTGAGGAGGGCGACCGTCTTCACGCCGTGGTCGGTGCCGAGGCCCACCATCGTCGAGGCCAGCTCACGGGCGTCCTCGATGGTCTTCATGAAGGCGCCGGTGCCCACCTTCACGTCCAGGACCAGGGAGCCGGTGCCCTCGGCGATCTTCTTCGACATGATCGAGGAGGCGATCAGCGGGATCGCCTCGACCGTGCCCGTGACGTCGCGCAGGGCGTAGAGCTTCTTGTCGGCGGGGGCGAGGCCGTCGCCCGCCGCGCAGATCACCGCGCCGGTCGTGTCCAGGACGTTCAGCATCTCCTCGTTGGAGAGCAGGGCGCGCCAGCCGGGGATCGACTCCAGCTTGTCGAGGGTGCCGCCGGTGTGGCCGAGGCCGCGGCCGGAGAGCTGCGGGACGGCCGCGCCGCAGGCGGCGACGAGGGGGGCGAGCGGCAGCGTGATCTTGTCGCCGACGCCGCCCGTGGAGTGCTTGTCGGCCGTCGGGCGGGACAGGGCGGAGAAGTCCATGCGCTCGCCGGACGCGATCATCGCGGCGGTCCAGCGGGCGATCTCGCGGCGGTTCATGCCGTTGAGCAGGATGGCCATCGCGAGCGACGACATCTGCTCGTCGGCGACCTCGCCGCGGGTGTACGCGTCGATGACCCAGTCGATCTGCTCGTCGGTGAGTTCACCGCGGTCCCGCTTGGTGCGGATGACGGAGATGGCGTCCATGGCCATGACGTTCCCTTCGAAGCATTGCGAAGCGCACGGCCCCTCCGCGCGGACGGGCGGGGAGGGGCCGTACGGGATTACTTGGTGAGATGGGCCGGGCCGAAGGCCTGGGGCAGCATCTCGGAGAGGGGCAGGACGCCCTCAGGGGTGTCCAGGAGGAGGTCCGGGCCGCCGAACTCGTAGAGCAGCTGGCGGCAGCGGCCGCACGGGACGAGCAGCCCGCCCGTGCCGTCCACGCAGGTGAAGTGCGTGAGCCGGCCGCCACCGGTGCGCTGGAGCTCGGAGACCAGTCCGCACTCGGCGCACAGGCCGAGGCCGTACGACGCGTTCTCCACGTTGCAGCCGGAGACCGTGCGGCCGTCGTCCACCAGGGCCGCGACCCCGACCGGGAAGCCGGAGTACGGGGCGTAGGCGTGGGACATGGCCTCCCGCGCCTCGGCCCGCAGGGTCTCCCAGTCGAAGCCGGCGGCGGTCACTTGCCCTGCCCCTTCCGGTACGGCAGGCCGTCCGCCTTCGGCATCCGCAGGGACTGCGCGGACAGCGAGAGCACCAGCAGGGTGACGATGTACGGGGTCGCGGTCACGAGCTGGCGCGGGACCTCGTTGGTGGAGGCGTACCAGACGAACATCAGGACCGAGATGACGATCGTGATGACGGCCGGGACGTACCTCTTGCGCCAGGCGAGGTAGGCCGCGCCGAACACCAGCAGGATCGCGATCAGCAGGATCAGCGCGTGGACGTTCACCGTGCCGCCGCGCAGGTTGAGGCTGTCGGTGTAGCCGAACAGGCCCGCGCCGAGGGCGAGGCCGCCCGGCATCCAGTTACCGAAGATCATCGCGGCGAGACCGATGTACCCGCGGCCGGCCGTCTGGCCGTCCAGGTAGACGTTGGAGGCGACGATGGACAGGAACGCGCCGCCCAGGCCCGCGAAGCCGCCGCTGATGATCACGGCGATGTACTTGTACTTGTAGACGTTGACGCCGAGGGACTCGGCCGCGACCGGGTTCTCGCCGCAGGAGCGCAGCCGCAGGCCGAAGGCCGTGCGCCACAGGACCCACCAGGTGATCGGGACCAGCGCGACCGCGACGACCGTCAGCGGGGACAGGTCGGTCAGCAGACCGCCGACCAGGCCGGCGATGTCGGAGATCAGGAACCAGTGCTTCCCGTTGAGCGTGTTCAGCCAGTCGGAAAGGCCTGGGACGCTGAACGTGCCGAGTGAGTCGATCGGCGGGGACTGCTTGGAGGAGCCGCCCTCGGCGTTCTCGAAGGTGAACTTCGAGAGGTAGCGGGTGGCTCCCAGGGCCAGGATGTTCAGGGCCACACCGGAGACGATGTGGTTGACGTTGAAGGAGACGGTGGCGACGGCGTGCAGCAGGGCGCCGAGCGCACCGCCGAGGATGCCGAAGACCACGCCGACCCAGGGGCCCCACTGGTAGCCGGCCCAGGCGCCGAACCAGGTGCCCAGGATCATCATGCCTTCGAGGCCGATGTTGACGACGCCCGCGCGCTCGGCCCACAGGCCGCCGAGACCGGCGAGGCCGATCGGGACGGCGAGGCGCAGCGCGGTGGACATCTGGCCGGTCGAGGTGATGCCGTCGGCACCGGTGATCAGGCGCACGGCCGAGGTGAGGACCAGCACGCCCGCGATGACCAGCAGGAGTACCGGGAGCGACATTCGGCGGCCGCCCTTGCCGGGCTGGGTCGCCTGCGGCTTGGCGATGGTCGCGGTGGACATCAGGCCGCCACCTCCTTCTTGGTGTTCTGGGCGGCGGCCGCGGCGAGCTCCGCGCCGACCTGGCGCTGCTGGCGGCGCAGGCCCCACTGGCGTACGGCTTCGTAGGAGATGACGACGGAGAAGACGATCAGGCCCTGCATGATCGTGGCGATCTCCTTCTCGTACGCCACCGGGGTGGCGTAGTCGAGGGCGGGCGAGGCCTTGTCGAGGAAGGCCCACAGGAGGGCGGCGAAGGCGATGCCGCCGGGGTTGTTGCGGCCGAGCAGGGCGATGCCGATGGCGGTGAAGCCGAGGCCGGCCGGGAAGTCCAGGCTGTAGGTGTGGGAGTCGCCGAGCAGCAGCGGGAGGCCCGCGAGGCCGGAGACGGCACCGGAGATCAGCATGGAGATCAGGACCATGCGCTTGGCGTCGACGCCGGAGGCCGCGGCGGCCGACTCGGAGGCGCCGGTGGCGCGCAGGTCGAAGCCGAAGCGGGTGCGGTTGAGGACCACCCAGTAGGCGATGCCGAGGGCGATGGCGACGAAGACCATGCCGTAGATCTCGCCGACGTCGGAGCCCAGGTCGATGCCGGGGAACCAGCCGGACTTCTTCATCACGCCGGTCGTCATGTTGTTGCCGACCTGGACGCCCCACACGTTCGAGAGGGTGATGTAGCCGATGAGGCTGGTGGCGATGGCGTTCAGCATGATCGTGGCGACGACCTCGCTGACCCCTCGGGTGACCTTGAGGACGCCCGCGATGCCGGCCCAGAAGGCGCCGGTGAACATGGCGACCAGGAGCAGCATCGGGATCTGCAGGAACGCGGGCAGGCCGATGTTGGCGCCGACCACGGCCGTCATCACGGCGGCGAGCCGGTACTGGCCGTCGACGCCGATGTTGAACAGGTTCATGCGGAAGCCGAGGGCGACCGCGATGGCCGCGATGTAGTACATCGCCGCCTGGTTGATGATCAGGACCTGGATGTCCGAGTACGGCAGCTGCTGGAGCATCAGCACGTACGGCTCGAACGGGTTGCGGTTCGAGGCCAGCAGCAC
>NZ_JBEYFC010000277.1:0-11575 GCF_040634175.1 Streptomyces sp. NPDC007162 | reverse complement strand
GTGCTGCTGGCCTCGAACCGCAACCCGTTCGAGCCGTACGTGCTGATGCTCCGGCGAACCAGGTCCGATGCGGAGGCTGTAGGCATCGGTTGCCCGCAGGACAGACGGGCACGGCCCAGGTTGGGTGCGCCGAGCCCGTAGGCGTCCACGAGCTGAGCGCCCGGAGAGAAACGAGGGGGCGGGCCCATCGTGGCACCGCCGTCTCGCCATGGAACCAACTGCCGTCGCCAACTCGTCATCCGGGCAGCCGAGACGCCTGAATATCCCGGCTGAGCTGGGCGAAGACGACTGTGGACTTTGTGAATTGAAACCGCTGGGGGCATGAGTCACGATCATGAAACGCGCAGGACGAGGTGCCGAGATCGAGGAGGACGCCAGGGTGTTTCACCGGATACGCCGCCGGGCCAAGGAGCTGAGCGAGACTGAGAGGCAGTTCGCCGAGCTTCACGCGCGGCTGCAGGGCCAGGTCCCGCCCGGCTTCGGAGTGCCGGCGCCTGAGCCGGAGCCCGCCAAGCCGGCCGCCGTCGTGGACGACTTCCTCCCGCCCGAGTTGCGCGTGCCGAGCCACGACCAGGTTGACGGCAAGATGATGCCCTGGAAGCAGCCCCTCGTCCTCGACGGCGAGATGGCCGCCTGCGCCGAGTGCGGCGCGTACCGGGACTGGCTCATCCTCTCCACTCATGGCGACATCTGGCTGCGCTGCCGGGCAGGCCACCAGCAGCGGGAGACCCGCATCGACACCGCCTGGTACAACCGGCACTCCGGACCGGCGGACGCGACGCACGCCACGTTCGAGGACTGCCTGCGCCACCTCGGACACTGACCACCACTCCTACGACCCCACCGGGCCCACGGGCCCGCACTGACCACCCGTCACCTAGCACCAAGGGGTCAGTTCCGTCATGCGCGTTCGCGTCGCCACCACCGCCTTCGGCATCACCGCCGCCCTCCTCGCCCTGCCCGCCTGCTCCACCGACACCACCGGGGACCAGCACAGCCCCCCTCTGTTACCCGGACAGGAAAGCCGTCCAACGGCGTCCGGGAGACGGCCGCCCTCTCCTCGGCCGCGCTCAAGTCCCGCCTGCTCGACCAGAGCGACCTCGGCAGCGGCTACCTGCCCAAGCCACAGCGTCCGGCCCAGCACGACGATGTCACCGTCATCGGCTGCCCGGCCCTGAGCGAACTGGGCGGCAACGCGGCGACCGTCGGCACGCTCGCCTTCCCCCACAAGGCGAAGGCGGACTTCACCTACGGAGGCAGCTCCTCCGAGATTTCCGAGGAGCTGTACAGCGACAGCGCGAAGAGGCTGTCCGACGGTGTCGCCCGGATCTTCGGCGCCATGACCGGATGCCCGACCTATCAGGTCGTCGCGGGCGGCACGCCGGTCGACGTGGCCTCGCAAAAGCTGTCCCCGCCCCGCGCGCTCGGTGACGAGCAGGGGAGCCAGCTTCTGACGTTCACCGCGGCAGGACAGAGCACCGTGGTCAAACAGACCGCGATCCGCGACGGCAGCCTGCTGCTGATCGTCTCCGGCTCCCCGGCCCTCGTGGACCGCCACCTCGGCAAGGCCCTCAGCAAGGCCGCGTCAGCCAGCTGACCTACCCGCCTGCCCCCGCGCTGCTGCCTCCGACCGCTGCCATGAGGATGCTGTTGGCGTAGGCGGAGCCTGCGTGATCCTCTACCTGCAGCCGGCGGCCGCGGAGATGCTGCGTCCGGCAGGCCCGGACGCGGCACCTCTTTGGTGTTCAGGTCAGCACGGGGAGGCGGACAGGTGGACCAGAGAGAGCAATTCGCGGACCAGCCCGCCGGCCAACG
Source organism: Streptomyces sp. NPDC007162 (assembly GCF_040634175.1). Lineage (NCBI taxonomy): Bacteria > Bacillati > Actinomycetota > Actinomycetes > Kitasatosporales > Streptomycetaceae > Streptomyces > Streptomyces sp. NPDC007162. The sequence continues at coordinate 9,760 of NZ_JBEYFC010000277.1, read as the reverse complement.
TGGCGGAAGCGGCATAGAACGCCGCCTGCCCGAGGCCCTGGACAAGACAGCGGCGTGCGCGTCGCCGCTTAGGCAGCTTTCGGGGCCCGAATCTCGATGTAAGTTCGGCGCCATGAACGGGAATCGGATCACCACGTGGGTCGAGGGAACCTCGGCCGATCTGGTCGCCGACGCGCACGCCTTGGGCGTGATGAAAGCCAGTCCCAGGATGGTGACCTCCTGGGTCGAGGACGGGATGCTCGCGAACCCCGAACCGCGCAAGACCAGCGCGCACGGCAGCGACCCGCGGGTCTTCCCGCCGGAGCAACGCGAGCTGTTCACCAGACTCCTGGAGGCTCGTGAGCGCTCCCCACTGGGGCGCATCCCGCAACGCTCCCTGATCCGAATCGTGCTGTACCTGTGGCTGATCGACGACACGATCGTTCTCACCCCCCAGGCACGCCGAGCCTGGCGCACCCACGCGCGCGCCACCGGCCAGACAACCGCCGTCCGGCGCAGCGAAAACGTCCGTGCCATCGTCGAGCAACTCGCCCACCCCTCAGCCACCCTCAAGCAGCGTCGCGCCGCCCAGCTCGTCCTGGAGGAAGGTGAGCGGACCGGGCGGATCGACATCAACAGGCTGACTGCGGTCCTCACCGAGCTGTACTCGCCCTGGCCCTTCCTCCAGCCCGGCATGCCAAGGATCGAACGAGCCCCTCCCGGCCCCTTCGGGCCCGTCCCTGTCCAGCACCACATCGCCATGTGGAAGGCCCGCCAGCAGACGATCAGCCTCCTCCGGCGGGAAGAGATCGACGAAACCGAGCTCGACCGGGTGCGCGCCGTCTACCGGCCGATGTGGGCCGACTACCAGGCGCGTCGACCCGCTATGGCGACCATTGGCGCCGACGAGTTCGCGTCCTACTTCGCTGAGCCCGACACCATGGAGGGGCGCGCCATCGAGGCCGTCGATGCGTTCGTGTCGACGCTCGCCGGCGAACTTGGGCACATCGAAGCCGCGTCCCACGCCGCCGAGACGGCACGCCTCAAACTGGCTCGCTGACGGTCCCCGAAGCCAGTCGGCCCATCCCCGCTGAGGAATCATTCCGGGCGTCGAAGATCCAACGGCCACTCCACCCGAGAAGCAGGAAAGCCCGGCACCCCCAAGTGAGAGGGTGCCGGACTGCAATCGTCGCGAGATACCAGCGGGAGGCTAGATGGCCGGCGCTCGCAGGAGCCTGTCGCGGGTGGCCTCGGGCAGCACTCGACGCAAGACCGGTGCGGTCGAGCTGAGGGAGGCGGCGAAGGCAGCGACGAGATCGTGCGGGACGCTGGCGGCAAACGATGCCGCCCACAGACACGGTGCGCCGAGCGCGGGCTCGGCCCACGCCTGCCATCCGGCGGGCCCCGTCTCGTCGGCCTCGGCGGTCAGAAGCTGCGGGTCGGCGTCCTGAATGAGGGGCGGGACCTCGCCGAGGCTGATGTGCGAGGTGAACGTCGGGTCCGTCGCTGCCGCCTGGGGCTGGTCGATGTCGCGGAACCATCCGTGGGCGGCGACGGCGTCAACAACCAGCTCGGATCCAGCGAGCGGCACGGCAGGCTGGCCGTGGGCATCGAGCGCTACGACGAAGTCGACCACCGCCTCGCCGGGGACGTCGGGGGTGAAGTAGGCCGACCACTGGGCGAGCGGGCTGCTCGCCTCGGCTCGGGCGGAGACCTGCCAGGCGATCGGCAGCTCACCTAGGTGGAACGGCTCGTCCGCCAGGCCCCACTGCGCCCACCGCAGGGCGTCGGGGCTGATGTGCAGGACGGTGCTGCGCAGGACCTGGCGGTCCTCCGGCGCCTCGTCCGGCTCGTGCCGTCCGCGGACGATCGTCAGGCTCGTCCAGCCCAGGCCGGCGAGCGTGTCGGCGACGACGTCGTAGAGGCGCCCATCGTCACCGGCCAGATGTCGAGGGCCCACCCAGAACACGGGCTGGCCGCCGCGAGGGGTGAACGAGTCGGGCGGGAAGTCCGGGTACAGAGGCGCCTCCAAGGGCTCGGTGCGGATCTAGTTGCCGCCGGCGCGGCGGCGGGGGCGGCGCGGAGGTGCCTGGACGGGACCCTGCCACGTCAGCTCGATGGCGACCTCCGGTGGCAGATGGCTGAGTTGTGCGTCCTGGTCACGTCCTTCGGCGAGGTAGACGACGGTCCGGCCGGTCTCGTCGACCGACTGCAGGACCTGCGCCAAGCGGTGGGCCATCGGGAAGAACGGGTTCATCGCCTGGCGGACCGGAGCATTCGGGTCGCAGGCGGACAGCAGGTCGATGAGATCGCCGACGGTCATCTCCGGGGACGTCACGAATAGCCTCCTGGGGTACGGGAAAACGGGTGCGGTGGAGCGGGCTGCCGTTCGGCCGGCCTGCTCACTCACAGGGCGGGCACTATCTGGCGGTGTCCGCGCTGTCAGAGGCGGCGCGAGGTCTCCAGCACGCGTTCTACGGCGGCCGCGACGATGTCGGCCGGCGTCTCGGTGTCGAACGACACCTGGTAGCCGCGTACCTTGGCGGTTCCGGTGACCGCAATCTTCCATCCCTCGCCGTCCGTGCCGGGGCGGCCAAGCGGGAACCAGCCGAGGTAGAACCTGCCGTCCTTGCTGCTGACGTGCACGTCCGCGCGGTCATCCACGATCAGGTGGAATTCCTCCGCGGAGAACTGGTCCATGACCAGCGTTGGCTGGCCGGGGCCGAGCTGCCATTCGCGAAGCCGCAGGGCTTCGACAGTAGTAGAGAAACCAGGGCCCACAGACGCTACGGTCACAGGCGATTACCTCTCTGACCTGGGGTTTCCTGCAAGGTCATCTACGTTGACATCCCTTGCGAACGTTGGCCAGTCCTTCCGTGATCTTTCCTGTCTGCCCCCGGCGAACTGCTGTTCTGCCTCAGCGGAGTTAGCCTTCCTCATGCCGCAGACGTTGCTGGGCTGGATCCAGTGAGGCGCTTGTTGCGACAGGGCAAAAGCCACATGTTTGGTGCACATTCCCTCGCCGAGCACCGAACCCGTTTACAGCTAGCGGCGCCGCACAGGGAGCCCCCCTCCCCGGGCCGGTGTCTCGTAGGCGCCAACCTTGAGAGCGGTTCTAGCCACTTTCAGGAACAGGCTGTGCTGGCCGTGGTAGGTACCAGACAGCCTGGTTCGAGCCGCCATCTGTTGGCCCCGGTCTCTTCGTACCGTGCCAAGCCAGACTGGTTCTGGGGCATGGTCGTACAGGAGAGACTCATGACTGCACCACCGGCGCCCAGGAGGGCTCCGCCGAACGCCGCTCCCGCAGCGAATAAGCCGAGCAGGAACTCGCTGTTCACACGTCCTCCAACTCGTCACGAAGGCCCGGGAGATACCACGGATGACCATGCTGATCATTTGAGATTCGGTCGATGCGCTCTACCTCAGCAGTCAGGCGATGTCGAGCGGGTGGTGAACCGCGAACGCTCGCGATATCACGCCTCGGTACGGCGAGTCGAATATCGAGTGCGGTCGAGGTGCCCCTTGTCCGACGGGGTAGAAGCCCATAATGCGATAACGGGCGCGGTTGTGCCAGACTTTGAATTCCATGACCCAGGATTCGGCCAGGTCATCCACAACGGTCAGTGCAGGGTGGGTGCCAACGGTGGGCCGGTACAGGGGTATGGCCACTGGAACCGGGCATTCACCGAACGGAGAGTCGGCATAGAAGTCCCTGGCTGTCACCATATGTTCCGCGAGCGCACCGGTCACGTGGTATTCGGCCGGTACCTTCTGGAGGAGACCGTCCAACTCGATCACGATGGTGCGTTGGTGATTTCCCGTCCGCGCGTGGGGTGGCTCCAAGGTCACTGGGGCATGGCCAAGTACGAAGGGAGCGGGATGTCGTAGCGCATCCAAGAGCGCACGGCTGCAGCGGTATGGGATCTGCCGGAACCGAGAGCGTGGTATCCGTCAAAGATCCAGCCCGTCACTTCCAGGAAGGTGCCGCGGCCCGTGCTCAGGTCCAGTTCCGTGTTGAGGAAGGCGGGCCGCTTGGCCACTGCGAAGCCCTGCCAGGCTCGGTCCCAGCGGAATAGTGTGCCGAACTCCAGGTCGTCCCACACCAGGAGGCGGTTGCGCGCGCGTGCCGCTCGGCAGTCGAGAATCCAGAGGTCTGCGTGGGCCTCCCGGCCGGTGACTTCAACCGGAGCAAGCGGATGGGCCTGGATCTCTGCCCGCTTGCCGCAGCGCAGCAGGCAGTCCGCTCTGCGGTTCCCGAGTGGAATCTCGGTGGCCACACCCCAGTGCTTGACCTCTTTGTGCCACGTGGACTCAGTCACAGGGCGCCCGCATACCGGAGGAGTTCGGCGTCTTCGTCGTCCAGGCCAAGGGCCTGGGCTCCGACCTCGGCGATGTAGTCGGCGAGGTTGAAGATGCCGGGGATGCTGTCGATTCCGACGACGAGCCGGTCGTAGCGCTTAAAGAGGGCAAGGATGCGGTTTCCGCGGGCCCTGTGCTCCTTGGCTCCTTGGGCGAATTCCTTGGCCGCACTGTCAAGCCGGTCCGCTTCCATGAAGTCTCGTTCGGCAAGAGGAGGCAGCACTTCCATGATGCGGTCGAGGTCTTCCAGCACGAGTTGCTGGGCCGACTTCTCCGTCAGCTCGCCGCCCTCGCCGATCAGGACCTTCGCCACGACCTTTTCGTCGTCGGATCCAGCACCGTGCGAGCCGAGAACCGTAGCGTCGCCGGGGCCCGATGCTCCGGTTCCGCGGTTCGGCCCCATCGCGGTGGTGCCGCCCTGCGTGGGGCCGGCCGGACCAGCGAGAGCGGCGATACGAAGTTCCTTGCAGACCTTGTTGAACGAGGTGGTGCACATCGATTTCACGGCGCGGTCAAACACCGGGCGGTATTCGGCAGAGAGCACGTTGATCTTCGACTGGACGACGCTCTGCATCCGGGCGAGCTGCTCGACTTCGCTCCCACCCTGGCGGATGCACCGGAGAGCCTCCCGGTCGAGGACGTCGCGCACGGTATTGGGGTAGCGGCCAGCGGCACTGGGGAGAGACACGGGTTTCTACTTTCCGGAGAGGAGTCGGATCGTACGGGGGCGCTTCTCCAAGACGCGGCCGGCCCAGGAAACGACCGAGTCACGGATGGATTCGACGGACTGCCACACGTCGGGGTCGTCGACGTCCGCGAAATCGTCTGGCCCCAGCAGGAGGATTTCTCTGCACTTATGGGCCAGGCCGAAGTAGCGGATGGTCCAGTCGGCACGCGGATCGCGTTCGTCGTCGCCGATCAGCTCGTTGACCAGCTCTTCGTCCGGATCCGGCACGGGGCGCATCTGCTCGCGCACGTACCGGGCGACCTCCTGGTCCTGGAGGACCTCACGCACGGTCGGCTCCCGCAAGATGGACAGGACCGCTTCCGGGGTTTTGGTCAGTTCCGCAACGACAGCCTCCCGCACCCCTGCACGGCCGAGCTGAGCGACGATCTCGCCGGGCGTCTCCGTACCGCAGGCCGCTCCGACCGCCAAGCCGAGAGCCCGGCAGTACTCCCCGGCGTCGAGTACGGCCGGCCATCCCGCCCGCTCGGCGCCGGCGAGCCGCTCGAGCAGCAGCCCGACACGACGCGCGCGCTCGGCCGGGTCGGTTACGCAGGCTGCGACCACGCACTTCCACGGCACGTGAACGGATGATGTGGCGAGACGCTCACGAAGTTCCGCGCCCGCCAACCACGTGACGCGCTGGTAGCGCTCAAGCGTGTCGGCCGCGTAGCCGAGTTGGCGTGCCAGCGGTTCCAGGGCACTGCTCACCGCCAGGCTGGACTGCTCAGCGATCTCGGCGCACACGTCGCCGAGTCCGAAGCGCGCCACAAGCTGCACCCGCGTTGCCTGGATGTCCTGCTCCGCGAACCGTCTCGCGCGTTTGAGCTGATCGTCGGTGTAGCCGGGATCTGCGCTACCGCCCGGCTCGATCCACACGTTCTCCATGGCCGAGGACGGTAGAACCCCGCACCGTCAGATGCCGCCGCAAGCCACTCGAACAGCCGCCCAAAAAGCGGGTCGACGACCAAGATCTCAAAAATGTGCCCTAAGGCCGATCACCCCCGAAGTCCGGTTTGACCCGGCCCAGTCGACGCCCTGAATCTGCCCCGCGTGACAATCCGATCGTCAGGAGAGGCAATGCTCAGCGCAGAGGAGCGGCAGGAGTTGAGCGCGGGGTATCCCTCGTTCGTCGATGGAATCCCGGAGAGCGACTGGCCCCGTCTCCGGCTCGGCGAGGAGGACCAGCGGCTGATCCGGGGCAAGCGGGGCGAGCACAGCCGGCTCGGCCTGGGCGTGCAGCTGATGGTCCTGCGCTTCCTGGGCCGTTTCGAGACCGATGTGGAGAGGATCCCCGAGGACCTGGTGCTGCATGTGGGCGAGCAACTAGGCATCTCCGACCCGCTCGCCAAGATCAGCCTGTACGGGAAGAACGGCGACACCGTTCGAAACCACGTAAGAGAGATCAGGCAGGCGCACGGCTGGACTTCCTTCGTGGAGGGCGAGGCCAAGCTCGTCGCCTGGTTGGAAGACCGGCTGAAGTACTCCACGGACGGTCCGAAGGCGATGACGCTCCAAGCCGTGGTCTGGCTCCGCGAGCAGCGTGTGCTACTCCCCAGGTACTCGACGCTGCGTGATCTGGTGACGCTCTGCCGGGGTAGAGCCGAAGACGCTGTGTCGAAGGCGCTCGTCTCCATGCTGAACCGTCAACAGATTCGCATCATCGACTGGTTGATGGAGGTGCCCACCGGCGAGCGCACCAGTCGTCTGGACGGCCTGCGCCGCGGCGTCGGCGTGCCCTCGTGGGACAACTTCGTGAAGGCCCTGTCACGCGCGGACGAGATCCGCGCTCTCGGGTTCGTCCATGTGGATGTCTCGTCCATCCCCGAACGCAGGTTGGCGCAGCTCGCCGATCACGCCTTGACCGAGCGGGTACCGCGCCTGAAGGAGCAGACGGGTCGGCGGGCTGCGGTGCTGGCGGCTATCAAGCGCCTGGAGACGCGCGCTCTGGATGACGCCATCGACATGCTCGACAAGCTGATCAGCGAGCGCTTTATCGCCAAACCCAAGAGGTGGGCCGATTCGGCCCTCGTCGACGCCTACCCGAAGTTCGCCCCTGACGGCACCCTGACCGCACAGGCACTGCTCGCCGTCCTGGAATCCGTGGCGGAAGTCGTCGACCACGACAGCGGTGAGATCACCGACCCTGTCACCGACACCGACTCCACGCGCGCCGCACTGGAGACGGTCGCCGACCGGGACACTCTCCTCCGGGCGGCCAAGAACCTCCTGGAGTACATGCCGGCCCGGGACTCCGACACCCATGAGGCTCGGCGCGCCAAGGCACTGGAAAGGTTCCGAGACGTACGTACGCTCGTACCCGTCCTTGTCGACAGGGTCCGCTTCGGCGCAAGTCCCGCAGGCCAGGGCGCACTGACCGCTCTCCACGCGTTGCCATCTCTCCTGGATCGCGAGGACGTCCGCCTTGATGACATCGACTCCACGTTGGTGAAAGGCTCCTGGAAGCGCCTCGTGGACGGTGGAGCCGAACAGCCCGACGGCGCGGTGAACCTGCCGGCATACGCCCTGTGTGTGGTGGAGACCTTCCACCGGCATCTGTGCAAACGAGAGATCTTCGTTCAGGGCTGCTCCCATTGGGGAGACCTGCTCGCGCGACTCCTGTCAGACGAGGTCTGGGCCCAGGCCCGGCCCAGCCTGCTCACCAGCTTGGATCTACCCGAAGACCCCACCGCCTACCTCGATCGCGCTGCCCGAAGCCTGCACGCCGACCTCACCAGAGTTGCCTCCCGCATGCCCAAGGGTGCTCAAATCACGCTTGGAAACGGCGACTTGGCCTTGCCGAAGGGACGACCACCGCGTCCATCGAGCCTGAGTCGCCAAGTGGAGAAGATGCTCCCCAAGGTAGAGCTGCCCCAAGTAGTGCTGGACGTGCTGAGCCGGACCGGCGCGATCGCTGCGTTCACCACCCGTAACGGCAACCCTTCCCCCTACCCGGAATTCGAGCTGTCCGTAGCCGCCGTGATGGTTGGATACGGCTGCAACATCGGCCTCGAAGCCGTCGCGAACGACGAAAAGGACGCCCTCAAACTCGACCGCCTCACCAGCATCAGCCGCGAATACTTCCGCTCTGATGTAATCGAGGCATGCACCACCCTCATGCTCCGCGCAGAGACCGACGCACTCACCACCCTGCAGTCGAACGGTGAGCGCCTCGCCTCCGTGGACGGCCACCGCTTCGTCATCCCCACACCACAACCCGGCCTGCTCATCGCACCCGAAGGCAATTCCGAGGTCACCTGGCTGACCATGCTGACCGAGCAGGCCGTCCAGCTGTCCGGGCGCATGGTCAGCGGCCGGCCAAGCGCCGCTCTGGAGGCACTCAACACACTCACGACGTACCGGGACCACCCCGACGTCCCGGACAGCCGACGCCCCGAAGCCATCGTCGCCGAGGCCGGAACGCACGAGGACCTCGTCTTCGGCCTTCTGACCCTCTCCGGCTACTCCTACCAGCCCGCCCCGCACCAGATCAACGACGCCAGGCTATGGCGCATCGACAGGTCAGCAGACTACGGACCTCTCCAGGGCGCAACACGTCGGCAGATCGACCTTTCGCAGATCGCCGCGCACTGGGAGGACATCCTGCGAGTGATCGGCTCGATCCACCACGGCGTCGTCAGCGCACACGACGCGCTTCGAATCCTGACCCGCAACGGCCAGCCCACCGACCTTGGATCAGCGATCGTCTCCTTCGGACGCATCGCCAAAACACGCCACCTGCTCCGCCTCAATGACAACCCCGAGTACCGGCGCGGGATCGAAGCACAGAGCAGGCTGCACAAGGAACGCTCCGACCTCGCCCGGCGTATCTGCCACGGCATCGACGGCCCCTTCCCCGACTACTACCCCGGTCTAGAAAACCGGCTCGGCGTTCTCGGCCTCGTCCTCAACACCGTGGCCCTCTTCAATACGGTCTACATCCAGAAGATCGTCGAGAAGATGGGCGCCCAGGGCCGGGTCATCTCTCACAGCGACCTGCGCCAACTCTCTCGGATGATGTACAGCCACATCAACATGCGCGGCCGATTCCACTTTGAGTCGCCCACCGAAACAACGTTCGAAATCCCGGACCTTGAACCGGATCCCACCTGAAGTCCACCGGCTCCACTAGTGGAGCCGGCCCAGAGAACCACTGAGCATCGAGCCTCTCCGCCTCACACCGAAGCCGGTACCCCTCCGAGGTGCCGGCTTCCTCCTTGCCCGCCACTGCCACCTTCACCAACCCGTGGAGGGAACTCCCTCTCGCTCCGACAGGTCGTCAATTTCGTCGACACCACAGCGAAATGGAACTCCCGCCCTGCGGCCCATCCATGCCAGCCATAGCTCTGAACAGGCCAGATACTCCTTAACTCGCAATTTTAAGATCTTGGTCGCCGGAGGCTGCCGCAGGGCGTCCCGGGGGTCGGAACCTCGCTGGATCGGGCCACCCAGCCGAGGGTCTGTACGGTGAGCGGTGTAACTCCCGAGCTGGAAGCGACAGTTGATGACTGACGTGACGAGTGACACCGAGGCCGGGAAGGCCGCTGTGAGTGGGGCAAGTGCCGTCGATGACGGGCTGGTCGCCGAGCTGGTTGCCCGGGCCCAGGCCGGTGGCGTGAAGCTCACCGGGGAGGGTGGCCTCCTGCAGCAGCTGACCAAACGGGTGCTGGAGTCCGCTCTGGAGGGCGAGCTCACGGA
>NZ_JBEYFC010000276.1:0-11691 GCF_040634175.1 Streptomyces sp. NPDC007162 | reverse complement strand
AACCGTCCCGGTGCTGTGCCGCCAGGGCGACCTGCGCTATCCGGACGACGCCACCGCCCTCGGCCGGATCGTCCGGGCCGGGTACGGGGTGGTGCTGTGGCGGCGCTGGAGCCGCCGTACGGACTCCGTGTGCGGGGAGTTCCACCGGGGCGCCAGGATGACCGTCGACGACGCGGACGGTGCCTGGGCACTGCCCGACCTGGTGCACGGCCTGCGCAAACAGGTGCGCGAGGGGCTCACGGAGGCGTTCTGGGCCAAGGACATCGCTCTCCTGTACGACGATCCGCACCAACCCCTGCCCGGTGCGGGGGACCTGCTGGAGGCGCCGTGAACTCGCGCGCCCGGTGTGAGGCCCTTACGGGCTGTCCTGATGGTCGATAACGTGAAGCACGTTCGACGGCTGCCGTGGGTACGGGACGGACGAGTGACGACGAGGACCGGACATGACCGAATCCAGTGAGTGGCTCATCTACCGAGGCGCCGGGGAACCCCACGACGGCATGAACAGGCTGCCCCCGCCGCCCCCTTGGCGGGACTTCTCCGGCCGGGACGCGGCGGACGGCGGCGACGACTCGCGGGACCGCAGGCTCGGCGCGCACCGGCACCTGGCCGAGCTGCACCGGCCCGGCGCCGAGGAACTGGAGATGATCAACGCGGCGCTCTACCTGCGCCGTCCGCTGCTCGTCACCGGCAGTCCGGGCGCGGGCAAGAGCACGCTCGCGCACTCCGTCGCGTACGAACTGGGCCTGGGCGACGTGCTGCGCTGGTCGATCGTCAGCCGCTCCGCGCTGCGCGACGGCCTCTACCACTACGACGCCATCGCCCGGCTCCAGGACGTCCAGATCGCCGCGCAGGGCGGGTACGGCGCGGCGGGCGGCACCCCGGGTGCCGTCGAGGCGATCGGCAGTTACATCCGCCTCGGTCCCCTGGGCACGGCCCTGCTCCCCTCCGACACGCCTCGCGTGCTGCTCATCGACGAGCTCGACAAGAGCGACATCGATCTGCCCAACGACCTCCTGAACGTGCTGGAGGAAGGGGAGTTCGAGATACCCGAGCTGCAGCGGATCGCCGACCGGCTGCCGGACGGCGAGGCGGAGGTGCTCACCGCCGACGGCACCAAGGTGCGGGTCCGGGACGGCCGGGTGCGCTGCCGCGCCTTCCCGTTCGTGGTCCTGACCAGCAACGGCGAACGGGACTTCCCGGCTCCGTTGATGCGCCGCTGCATCCACCTCCAGCTGGACCGCCCCGACCACAACCGGCTCGCCACGTTCGTCCGCGCGCACCTCGGCGACGAGGCGGCACGTGCGGGCGACGACCTGATCAACCGGTTCCTGGAGCGCTCCCGCAGCGAGCTCCTCGCCACCGACCAGTTGCTGAACGCGATCTACCTCACCGACGCGGCCGCCCCGCCCAGCCGCGACCGCCTCGCCGACCTGCTCATCCAGCGGCTCGACCGCCCGAGGTGAGCCGCTGATGCCGGACGCAACACCGCGAAACGGCCCCGTCCCTCCCGACCCGGACCACGTCCCACCCGCCTCCGGCCAGAACTCACCCGATCCGGGCCCCTCCCCGTCGGCCCCTGCCCAGATCCCTCCCGACCCGGACCCCGCCCCGCCTGCCTCCGGCCAGGGTTCCCCCGACCCGGACCACGTTCCGCCCGCACCGAGGGAAGTCACGGCTGGGCCGGGGCAGGTGGGGGAGGGCGGCTCGGGGCAGGTTCCGGCCGAGCCGGGGCGTGGTTCCGGGGGCGACGGTGATCCGTTGGCCGAGTTCGTGCGGCGGTTGCGGGAGGTCGGGCTCGATCCGGATGCCGAGGGGCTGAGTGATGCCCTGTGGCTGGCCCGGTATGCGCGGTCCGGGAGCGAGGCTGCGGACGGTGCGCCGGGCACCGGTGCCGGGCCGGGGCCGGCCGTGGGGGCCGTCGTACCGCCGATGGCGCGGCCGGGGGACGTTCAGTCCTCGGGGGGCGGGAACCGGCCGGTCCGACCGCCGGCGGCCGTCGCCGGGGAGGGCGGGGCCGAGCGCCGGGCGGCGCTGTACCCGGTGCCGCAGCAGCACGGGATCCCGCGCGACGCGGCGGCCGGCCGGATCGCCGGACTGCCGGTCGGGGTGCCGGCGGCGCCCGCGCTGCCCGCGCCGCTCGAACTCCAGCGCGCTCTGCGGCCGTTGCAGGCCTACCGCAGCGCCGCTCCGCCGCTGCGCACCGAACTCGACGAGACGGGGACCGCCGAACAGAGCGCCCGCGCGGGCGGCCTGATCCTGCCCGTGTACCGCGCGGTGACCCGGGGTGACGCCCGACTGCAACTGGTCCTGGAGGCCTCGCCGTCGATGCGGGTCTGGGACCGCATGTTCGCCGAACTGGTCGAGGTCTTCAGCCAGTTGGGCGCCTTCGCCGACATCCAGATCAGCCACCTGCACGCCGGCCCCGACGGCGAGGCCACGGTCGGCCGCAGCGCCGACGTGCACGCGGCCCCGCTGCACACCGCCGACCGCCTCAGCGACCCGACGGGGCGCCGTATCACCGTCCTGGTCAGCGACTGCGCCGGACCGCTGTGGCGCAGCGGCCGTGCCCACCGGCTGCTGCACCACCTGTCCCGGCAGGCCCCGGTCGCCGTGCTCCAGCCGCTGCCGCAGCGGATGTGGAGCCGCACCCGGCTCCCGGTCACCTACGGGGAGCTGAGCCGCGGCGAGACGCTGGGCGGTGCCACCGCGCTCCGGGTGCGCACCCCGGCGGGGGGCGTCGTCGGCGGTCCGCGGGGTGCCGTACCGGTGCCGGTGCTGCCGCCCGAGCCGGTGGCGCTCGGGGCATGGGCGAGGCTGCTCGCCGGGATCGGCGCCGGGCCGGTGGCGGGCGCGGTCGGCTGGGTGCGCGCGGACCAGCCGCCCGCCCCGACAACCCGCCCCGGGCGCGCCCTGTCGCCGATCGAGCGGGTCAGCAGGTTCCGGTCGACGGCCTCCCCGAGCGCCGGCCGCCTCGCCGTCTACCTGGCGGCGGCCCCGCTCTGCCTCCCGGTGATGCAGCTGGTCCAGCGCACCATGCTGCCCGACTCCGGCCCCTCCGAACTCGCCGAGGTCCTGCTCGGCGGCCTGGTCACCCGTGCCCGTGAGGACCACGGCCCGGACGGCACCCAGTGGTACGAGACGGAGCCCGAGGTGCAGGAGGCGCTGCTGTCCACCCTCGGCCGTGACGAGGCCCTGCTCGTCCTCAAGCACTGCTCCGAGTACATCGAGCAGCGCTTCGGCAAGGGCGGCCCCAACTTCCCGGCCCTCGCCCTCGCCCAGCTCGGCGACGGCGGCCCAGGACGCCCGTACCCCCCGCCGGGCACCGGCTACCCGGCCCGCAACGGCGACAACGGCGACGCCACCCTGGTCCCGCAGCCCTTCGCGGAGGTCGCCGCCCGGGTGCTCGAACGCTTCATGCCGCTGCCCGAGCAGTTCCGTCTCTACGGCGGCCGGGACAGCGCCGTACGGCCGGGAGAGCGCCCCACCCACCAGGCCGTCGGCCGGGCCCGCGCGCTGCTCGTCCGGTTCGACACCGAGGGCATGGTGCAGGACCTCATCGACGCCGTGCAGTTGTTGCGCGGCGCCACCGAGCACGAGCAACCGCCGGGGGCGGACCCGGAGCTGTGGGCGCAGTACGCCGTCTGCACCCTGCGGCTGTGGGAGGTGCAGGGCGGCGCCGACCTGCTGCGCGAGGCGGAGGAGGCCGCGGAGCGGGCCGTGGCGCACCCGCACGCGCGTCGCGAACGCGCGGTCGTGGCCCGGGTGCTGGGGGCCGCCGCCACCGATCGCAGGCGCCGCGGCGACCGGGCCGGCGCCCTCGACCTGCTGCGCCGCGCCGACCGGGAGTACGCGGTGGCCTGCGGCGCCCCCGACCTCGACCAGCAGGAGGCGCTGCGGCTGACGCTGGAGCGGGTCGGCGCGCTGGAGGCGCAGTGGCGGCTGGGCGGGGACAGCGCGCTGCTCCAGGGCGCGGTCGGCATGCTGGAGGCGTTCGCCGACGCCTGGCCGGACCGCAGGCACCGGCCGCCCGAACTGCCACTGGCCCACGGCCGGGTCCTGCTGCGTCTGTCCGAGGACACCTCCGACCCCGAACAGGCCCGCGGCTACGCCGAACAGGCCTCGCGCTCGCTGCGCGACGCCCTGGAGTCCGGCGTCGAGGCCCCGGACCGGGTCCGGGTGCGACTGGACCTGGTGGACGCCCTGCTGCGCGCGGGCGGCGCCCTCGACGAGGCCCAGGACCGGGTCGACGAGAGCCTCGCGGTCACCCGCAGGCGCGGTCAGCGGGCCGCCCTGCACCTGCGGGCCGGGCGGATCCGGGTCGCCCGCCACGCCGAGACCGGCGACCCGCGGGAACTCCGGGACGCGGCGGACGCGTTCGCGAGCGCGGCGGCGGACATGCCGCGGGACGACCCCGGCTACTCCCAGGTCCTGGCCGAGTGGGGCGAGGCCCTGCTGCGCCGGGCGGCCGCGGAGGGCGGCGACCGGGCGTGGGCGCCGTTGTCCCAGGCGATCCGGGTCCTGCGGGACTGCCGCCGGGAGACCCCGGTCGGCCACCCCGACACCGGGCACCGGCTGCTGCTGCTGGGCCGCGCCCTGATCCTGCGCTACCGGCAGCGCGGCGACCGCGTGGACCTGCGGGAGGCGGAGCACCTCTTCGGGCTCGCGGCGCACGCGGCGGCCGCCGCGGACGATCCGCTGCTGGCCGTCCGCTGCCGGCTCGATCTGGGACAGACCCAGTACGAGGCCTACCGCAGCCTCGGCCGTCCGGCCAGGCTCGACGAGGCCGTGGACGCGTTCCGGCTCGCCGCCGAATCGGCCCGGGAGGCGGAGGCGGTGGCCCGTACCGAGCGGGGCCGGCAGGAAGCGGTGGTGCTGGGGGCTCAGGCCCACCACTGGCGGGGTATGTCCTACGAGGCGGCCGCGCGCCCACGGGCCGCCCGGGAGGCGTACCGCGCCGCCCGCACGGAGTGGTCACGGCTGCCGGAGGGCACGCTGGCCACGGGAGCACCGACGGCTCGGGACACCGCCGACCGGCTGGCCGAGCTGGACTGAACGCGCAACCGACGGGAGGGGAACGGGGACATGAGCGAACGGGACGAGACGGGTGAGCCCCTGCCGGATCTGCTCGGGCTGGATCTGGAGGAGCTGAGGACCGTCGAGCATCCGGTCCTGCGCGAGGTGCTGGACGCTCTACGGGAACGGACGGAGCGGCCCAGCGAGATGCTCTGGGGCTTCAACAACGCGATGTGAAACGGACCTTGGGCACGTTGTGAGGCATCTGCCGCAGTGCCGGTCGGTCGGGTTCGGTCAAATGTAATCAGAAAAAGGCGATTTCGATCGCAGCGGGTTTGCGTCCGGTCTCCGACCGGGAAAGCGGCCTGATACGGCGGGAAAGGCGTACGGCATGGGGGTGCTGGAGTGTCCACGACCGGTCACCCCTTCCGCCAGTTCATCGTCAAGGTGCACGGCCGCTGCAACCTGGCCTGCACCTACTGCTACCTCTACGAGGGCCCGGACAGCACCTGGCGCACCCGCCCCGCCGCCGCCGCGCCCGCCGTCCTGGACCGCACCGCCGACCGCATCGCCGAGCACGCCCGTACCCACGGCCTGACCACGGTCTCCCTGGTCCTGCACGGCGGCGAGCCGCTGCTGGCGGGCGCCGGCACCCTCGCCCGCTTCACCGAGACCGTCCGCACGCGGCTGCCCGCCGGCTGCGCGGTCCGCCCCACCGTCCAGACCAACGCGACCCTCCTCACCGAGGACCGCCTCACCGTCCTGGCCCGGCACGGCATCCGGATCGGCATCAGCCTCGACGGCGGCCGCGCCGAGCACAACGCGCGTCGCGTCGATCACGCGGGCCGGCCGTCCTGGCCCGCCGCGGCCCGCGGGGCCCGCCTGGTCGCCGAGCGCTTCCCGGCGTCGTACGCGGGCGTCCTCACCGTCGTCGACCCGACCCTTGACCCGGTGGAGACGTACGACTCCCTCCTCGAACTCCGGCCGCCCGCCCTTGACCTGCTCCTGCCGCACGGCAACTGGTCGGCGCCGCCCCCGCACTGGGGGGACGCCCGGCACGGCGACTGGCTCTGCGCCGTCTTCGACCGCTGGTGGTCGGCGGGACGCCGGGAGACCCGGGTCCGGCTGTTCGAGGAGTGCCTCGCCCTGCTGCTCGGCCTGCCCGCGGCGACCGAGTCGCTGGGGCTGGCCCCCTTCGACGCCCTCGTGGTGGAGACCGACGGGACGATCGAGCAGGTGGACTCGCTGAAGTCGGCGTACGAGGGCGCCGCCCGGACCGGCCTGGACGTCTTCCGGCACACCTTCGACGACGCGGCACGCCACCCGGGGGTCGCCGCCCGCCAGACGGGCGCGGCGGCCCTCGCCGACGACTGCCGGGCCTGCCCGCTGCTGTCCGTGTGCGGCGGCGGCCACTACGCCCACCGCTACCGGGCCGGACACGGCTTCCGCAACCCCTCGGTGTACTGCGCCGACCTGCAGCGTCTCATCCGACACGTGTCCGGCCGGCTCACCGCGGACGCGGTGCCCGCCCCGGCCTCTCGCGAAGGGGGCACCCCGTGATGTTTCCGGCGGTCCCGGAACCGGCCCTCGCCGAACTCGGGCGCACGGAGGGCGGCGCCGACACGCTCGCCCTGCTGATCCGGGACCAGGACACCCGGCGGTTGCTCCTGCTGCGCGCGGTACTGGACGCGGTACAGGCGGCGGACCCCGCACTGTGCCCACCGGCGGCGAAGGCGAGACTACGGGCCGACTGGACCCTGCTGACCGAGGCAGACCGCACCACGACAGCCGCCACCCCCGGCCCCTCGGCGGGAACCGCTCTCCGCCCGGCTCGGGAGGGGACCGCCCCGCCCGGTTCGCCGGGGGCGGGCGTCCCCGGGGGCGCGGGGTGGATCCCCGTACCCGGTTCCCCGGCGGGGGCGGGTGTTCCCGGCTCTGGTCTGGGGGGTGCCGTATCCGGTTCGTCGGCGGGGGCGGGTGTTCCCGGTTCCGGTGTGGGGGGTGCCGTATCCGGTTCGTCGGCGGGGGCGGGTGTTCCCGGTTCCGGTGTGGGGGGTGCCGTATCCGGTTCGCCGGTGGGGGCGGGTGTTCCCGGTTCCGGTGTGGGGGGCGCTGCACCCGGTTCGTCGGCGGGAACCGGTGTCCCCGGCTCCGGCGTGGGGGCCACTGGACCCGGTTCCCCGGCAGGGGCCGCCGAGTCCGGGGCTCCGGCGGGGGGCGGTGTGCCCGGGGCTCCGGGGCGGGGTGCTGCGGACGGTTCCCCGGTGGGGGCCGCCGCGTCCGGTTTGCGGGCGTGGGGTGAGGGCTCAGGTGGCCTCGGACCGGCCGGTGTTCCCGGCTCCGCGGCTCGGGTCAGGCTCTGTCATCCGCTGCTCGGGCCCTGGGCCCGGCGGTGTCTGGCCGCGCTCGATCCGCGCAGCGGGGCCCCCGTCGACGAGCGGCGCCGTGAACTCGCGTACGACCTGGGCTACTTCAGTGCCGTGGCGGCGGTGGCCGCGGCCCGTGCCGGGATCGGCTTCAGCACGGAACTGACGGCCCGGGACGGGCTGCTGGTGCTGCCCTCGCTGGGAGCCCTGCGGACGACCGGCCCCCGGGTCCGGGTGGCGTACGGCCAGGGCCGGCTGACACTCGACCGCACGTCCGTCTTCCTGGAGCAGGGCAGCGGCGCCTGGTCCGGCTCCCTCGCCTGGACCTCGGCGTACGCGCTCCCCGGCCTGGTACCCGGCGCCGCCCCCGTCCCCCTGGACGACCTCGACCCCTACCGCGTCCCGCCCCGCGAACCCGACCAGTACGCCCTCAGCGGCCCGGCCGCCCCGGACGACGCCGAACGCAAGCGGTGGCTGCAGAGCTGGACCGGCACGGCCGCCGTCCTGCGAACGGGCGGCGAGGGACGGCTGACCGAGGCGCTGGCGCTGCTGCGGTGCCTGGTCCCGCTGGAGATGCCACCGGGTTCGGCGGGCCGGGGCAGTTGCAGCGGAACCCGGCGTGAGGCGTTCGGGGCGCTGCTCAGCAGCTTCCCCGCCACCCCGGCCGCCTTCGCGGCGACCCTCGTCCACGAGTTCCAGCACACCAAACTGGCCGCGCTCAGCGAGATGGTGGAACTGCACCGGGCGGGACCCGAGGCCCGTTACTTCGCCCCCTGGCGCCCGGACCCGCGGCCGTACGACGGGCTCTTCCAGGGCGCCTACTCGCACCTCGCCCTCGCGGACTTCTTCCAGCGCCGGGCGCTCGACGCGGAACCGGCGCACAGCGCGACCGCGTGGGCGCAGTACGCGCGCTACCACGCCCAGGTGGGGGCGGCCCTGCCGGCCCTGGTCGCCTCGCCCGACCTGACGCCGGTGGGCCGGCGGTTCGTGGACGAGATGGCCGCCGCCCACGAACGGCTCGCCACGCATCCGGCGCCCTCGGGGCACACGGCGCGTGCGCAGGCGTACGTGAAGGCGGTACGCGCGCTGTGGACACAGCGTCAGCCCCGTGGGGAATCGCACTGAAATGACGACTTCTCAGGCCCCGCTGCGCAAAGATCGACAGGCTGAGGTATTCGGTTCCGAGGTCGCCCGACTCCCCAGAGCCGCACCGAGGTTCTAGGATTTTATGTCTACGCGTGGAGGCCGTCGCATGTCTGAAACTCGTACGCCGGTCAGGCCGACCGAGAGGGGGGCCGCGAGGCAGACCGTCACGATCAGCTTCGCCGGGTTCAACCGGGCCTGGGCGGCGTGGATCGGGGACAGGCTGGAGCGGCGCGGGGTCCGGGTCGTCTACGTGCGCTGGGACTCCCCGGCGGAGGAGACCCTGGTGGACCTGCTGCGCGGGCTCTCGCTCGCCGAGGGCCGGGTCCTGATCCTGGTCAGCGAGCGGTACTTCCAGCTCGGCCCCCGGACCTTCGAGGAGTGGAACGCGGCGCTGCGCGAGGTGGTCGCGCCGGACCCCGCCAAGTTCGCCGCGGTGTCCGTGACCAGTTCCCAGGTGCCCGCCGCCATCGCCGTCCTGGCGCCGGTCGACCTGACCAACATGGGCGCCGACGAGGCGGAACGCCGCCTGCTCGACCGGCTCGACCTGCCCAGCGAGGCCCGCCCGCCGGCGGAGGGCTCCCGCGGCCCGCGCTTCCCGGCCGCGATGCCGGAGGTCTGGGGCGGGGTACCGCGCCGCAACACGCGTTTCACGGGCCGGGAACCGGTGCTGAACGAGGCGTACCACCTCCTCCAGGGCAGCGAGCCCGGCGCGGGCGTGATCACGCTGCACGGCATGCCGGGGGTGGGCAAGACCCAGCTGGCCGCCGAGTACGTCTACCGCTTCGGTTCCGAGTACGACGTGGTGTGGTGGGTCAACGCGGAGAGCAGGGTCACCTACCGCCGCGTCCTCGCGGAACTCTCCACCAAACTCGGTCTCGCCACCGGCGACGAGTACGGCGAACGGCTGCGCGCGGTCCGCGACGCGCTGCGCCGGGGCACCCCGTACTCCCGCTGGCTGCTGATCCTGGACGGCGCCGACGAGCCCGAACAGATCTGGGACCTGGTCCCGACCGGTCCCGGCCACGTGATCATCACCTCCCGCAACCCGGAGTGGAGCGAGCACAACAGCAAGCTGCTGGAGGTGAACGTCTACGACCGTGACGAGTCGGTCGCCTTCGTCAGGCGCCGCGCGCCCAGGCTGACCGAGCAGGAGGCCGACCAGCTCGCCGAGGCACTGGAGGACCTGCCCCTGCTGCTGGACCAGACGGCGGGCTGGCTCAACGACTCGGACCTCTCCGTCGACGACTACATCGCCCTGCTGGAGGACGGTGTCGACCCGGACGTCGTCAAGGTGTCGGCCGACTTCCCGCTGGCCTTCCAGACCGCGTGGGCGATACTGCTGAACAAGCTCCGCGAGACCGTCCCGGAGTCGGTCGACCTGCTGCGCCTGTGCACCTTCTTCGCACCGGGCTTCATCCCGGTGCGCCTGTTGCGGGAGATGTCCACCGAAGACCTCCCGGAGCAGCTGACCAGGCTGTTCGACGACCCGCTGCTGTGGAACAAGGCGATCAACCAGCTGCGGCAGTACTCCGTGGTCCGGCTGGAGTCCCACGAGGCCGGTTCCGAGGAGATCCCCTCTCCCGGTGAAGCGGTGTACCTCCACCGGATGGTCCACCAGATCGTCGGCAAGGACATGCCGGAGGCGAGCCGGCGGGAGTTCATCGACGTGGTGCGCCGCGCGCTGGCCGAGGCCGACCCGGGCCGTCCGACCGACACCCGCAACTGGGAGGCGTACGCGGAACTCGTACCGCACCTGAAGTACGCCGACGTCCTCAACAGCACGGACCGCAAGGTGCAGAACCTGGTCCTCAACTGCCTGCGGTACATGTGGTGGGCGGGGGAGTACACCTCGGGCTGGAAACTCGGCAGGCGGACCGTGAACGCCTGGCGCGAGCTGCTGGGCGAGTCGGACACGCGGGTGTGGGAGGCCACGCACCACTACGCCAACCTGCTGCGGTCGGCGGGCCGGTTCGAGGACACCGAGGCGATCGACCGGGAAGCCATGGAGCACCTGCGCCGGGGCGGCGAGCGGTCCCTGGAGTACCTCCGGGCGGCCAACGGGCTGGGGGCCGACCTGCGGGAGCTGGCCCGCTACGAGGAGGCCCTCGAACTGGACGACTGGCTGTACCCGGCCTACCGGGAACTCCTCGGCGAGCAGGACTCCCGGACCCTCAACGCCCTCAACAACAAGGGGTACACGCTGCGGCTCATGGGCCGCTACCAAGAGGCCATGGAGACCGACCGGCAGACCCTGGAGACCCGGCGCCTGGTGCTGACGGGCCGCCACCTGATGACCCTGTTCTCCGAGGTGTCCTACTCCGTCGACCTCAGGCTGCTGGGCCGTTACGCGGAGGCCGAGTCCAACCACCTGCGGACCGTCCGCGAGTACAGCCACGTCGGCGGCCTGGGCAGCCCGGACGCGCTGCGGGCCCAGCTCAACCTCGCGCTCTGCCGGCTGCGGACCGGGGACCGCGCCTCGGCCGGGACGCTCCTCACCCAGGTGCTGGAGGGGTACGAGCGGAAACTCGGCGAGAACCACCTGCGCACGCTGTCCGCCGCGGTCAGCCACAGCTGTTTCAACCGCGAGCACGGTGACATCGACCTGGCCCGCGAGACCAGTGAGTCCATCCTGGCCCGCTACGAGCAACTCCTCGCGGAGGGGCACCCGTTCACGGTCGGCGCCCGGGCGAACCAGGCGCTGGTCCTGCGCAACGTCGGGGAGCGCGAGGCCGCCCACGTCCTGATCGAGCAGGCACTGGCCGACATGACCGGCGCCGTCGGCGAGTACCACCCCTACACGCTCGGCTGTGCCATCAACGCCTCCGCGCTGCGCAACCTCATCGGGGAGACGGAGTCCGCCGCGGAGCTGAGCCGGATCACCGTCACCCGGGCCACCGAGACCCTCGGCCGCACCCACCCGCTGACCCTGTCGGCCCGGATCGCCCACGCGGCCGACCTGCGCGGTCTGCGCTCCCGGCAGCAGGCCGAGAAGGTCGAGCAGGAGGCCCTGTCCGACCTGGAGGCCACGCTGGGCAGGCAGCACGTCCACACCATCTCCGCCCGCGCCCGCAACCGCCCGTACTGGGACTTCGAACCCCAGGCGAGCTGACGCCCGGACGCCGAAGGGCCCGGCCCCCGTGACGGGGACCGGGCCCTTCGGCGT
>NZ_JBEYFC010000275.1:0-11703 GCF_040634175.1 Streptomyces sp. NPDC007162 | reverse complement strand
GGTCAGCGCCGTCCGGCTGGGCGGGCTGCTCGTGGTGGAGGCCGCACTGCTCGCGGTGATGCTCCTGGTGACCTGGACCGGCGCCGAGGCGCAGGTCAGCCAGACCCTGGTGAACTGCAGTTCCCGAAGCACGCTGACCCAGAGTATCCAGGCGAACGGAACCACGACCAGCACCACGACCAACAGCGTCACCGCCCAAAATTCGGCATCGAATGGAGCATCATCCCGGAAGTCCTGGCGGTCCAGGCGGGCGGCAGCTACAGCCGCAGCTGGTCGTACGCCAAGGCGTCCGGCTGGAACGTGACCACCGGCATCAGCGTTCCCCCACGGAGGAAGGCGTGGCTCGCTCTGCGCCCGGTGATGCGTACGGTGCGCAGCAACCCGGTCTTCCACGTCGACGAGTATGGGTGGGGCAGGACCATCACGCATAGCTGGCGCGGCCGCGCATACAACGAGATCGTTTCCTACGGCGCCTACTACGACGCCGTCGGCAACGTGCTCGACTCGAACGGTCAGCCCACCGGCCAGATCGTCGCCCGCGACCGAGGTGTGAACAGCCGCGCCGACTGCGGCTGAGCTGAGACAGGCCATAGGCCCGGCTGTTTCCCGGCGAGCTGCCTCGCCGGGAAACAGCCGCATTGACTCGGGCCGCGCCCGCGGCCGCGCGGTGCCTGTCGGGAGCCAGACCGGCACGCTGTTCACCGATGTGGTTGCCGCACAGCTCACCCTGCATCCGGGCCAGACCCTTACCGAGCGGTACGGGGGCCCCGTGACCTCCCCGGGCGCGGCAGGCACGGTACAGCCGCGCCTGGCGCTGTACGGCTGACCCGCCCGGTGCGGGTAGGGCCGAGCTGTACCCGCACCGCGCCCGGGTCACTGCGGTTGGGGCCGGGTGCACACGCTGCGGTAGGGCCGTCGGCATATAGGTTGCTCCTGGAGGTCGGACCCTGCTGGTCCTGAGGGCGACAGACACCGGCTCCGGCGAGGCGAAGTTGTGGGACACGCCAGGCGTCGGTCGTCTGGCGATTCCGCAGTTGGCCTGCGCCGCAAGCGCACTGCTTGTCATAGCCGAGGTAGTCGGTGATCTCGACCTCCAGGGCGGACTCCATCAGCCGCTTGGTCAGCTGCTGGAGCAGCCCGCCCTCACCGGTCAACTGCAGACCCTCGGCCTGGGCCCGGCCCAACAGCTCTTCGATCAACTGGTCGTCCACAGCCTTTGCCTGCACAGCCTCCACGGGCTCGACAGCCTCGGATCCGGACACGTTCTCACTGGTCATCGACGCATCTTCCATGATCGGGAGTTACACCGAACGTCTTACGGTCCCCACGCGTCAGCCACGACGGGAGGCACAGCAGCAACATCAAGAACCGCGTCGGGAATGTTCACGTCTCCGTTGGTGAATGTCATGTCCCAGCAGCCGATGGGGGCTCAGCGACCATGTGCGAAACGACGATGTGCTTTTCAGGAACTGGGTGAAGGCGCCGGTGAAGACGAGCGGTGGGCTTCGACTGGGCCAGTCGATGATGTGGATGTTCAGTTCGTTCTTCCAACTGGACGGCGAACCCATCGGAGCGTTCGCATCGCAGGCCGGCCCTGGTCGTCAGCATGTGTTGGGCAGCACGGACCGAGCCGGCGACGACCCGCGTCTGCTCGTAGACTTCAATGAGGGGCAGCCCCTGCTGTCGGCACATGGACAGCCGGTGGGAGAGCGTCATGGGAACACCGTGCTGCTGTGGGAAGCGGAATACTGCATCCGCCGTGCTCGATTCCGCAGGAAGCTGCACTTCTCCGTAACATCCGAAGAACGAACCGTCCTTGATGTCAGGGAGACTTCCCGGCCCGACCGCACTGTCCACACATACGTCACCCGCAGCGATCCCGCGCTCGACCCGGTTGCCGTGCTCGGCCTCATCCTGCTGGAGGCACGGCCCAACAAGATGTCGGTCCTCAACGAGCTGTTCGAGAGGGGACAGACGTAACGGCTTGTGCGGAGTCGGCCTTCAGACCGGGGAAACCGGCTCGTGCCTGCGCGGCGCAGGGTGGCGGGACGTCGCGCAGCGCAGCCTCGACGCTTGTGGAACTGTGAACCCCCCTTGGGAGCCGCACCGCAAGCACCGGGTCGTACGAGGGCTGTGGGGCGCCCCACAGCCTCGCTGCGGCGGTACCGAGTTTCTTGACGTCGACGTGGATCAGGGTGACTTCCCCGGTGCGGCAGCCGGCCAGCTCGGCGTCCAGCACCAGGTGCGTGCTCACCTCGGTCAAGCAGGCCATCCGTACTTGGGGAAAGGAGCTCTTGTCGTGGCCGCGGCTGTTTCCGGGGCGGCCGAAGGCCGCCTCGTTGGCCGGGCTGTCGGCAACGTCCCAGCAGGTCCCGTCCACTGCCAGCAGCCGCAGTCCCCGCCAGAACGCCCCCGGAGTACTCTCGGTATCCATCGGTTTTGCGGTCGTGGTCAACAGGACCCGCAACGGCTCCGGACCCAGCCGCTGACGGGCCCGGAACAGCGACGATTTCGCCGGAACGTGCCAGCCGCCCAGCAGGCCCTGGCCCCGCAGCCCCTCGACCAGATGCCGCATCACGTCCAGATACGGCGCCGGCGATAACAGGGCCAGCCCGAGCACGAAGTACACCATCAGCCGGGCCGGCAGCAGACGTCTGCGCTGCTCCGCACGACCGCACGCGGCCACTGCACGATCCACCAGACCGGACGGGTACACCCAGGTCAGCAAACCCAGGCCCGATAACTCGCCGACATCCGCAGACACCCGAACCACCCCCGGGAACACATCCCCGACAGAGTCAAGCTAGTGCCGCCGGTGGTGGTGGCGGACGCCGGCTGCGGCCAGAACGCCGACTTCCGCGCCGGCCTGGCCGAGCGGCAACACGCGTACGTGGTCGGCGTCCGCGGCGATATCACCGTCCAGCCGCATGACGCACACCCCGATGCCCCGGCCTGGTCCGGCACCGGCCGTCGGCCGGTTCCTCGCTCCCGGCAGCCGCCGGTGACGGTGGCGGATCCGGCGGCGGCCGCCGGACGGGAGAGGTCTTCAAGAAGGAGATCTGACCGCGGGAAGGCTCCCGCGGCCGGATGACCTCCCGCTTCCTGGCGATGCTTTCAATCCTTGCCCGCGGCGACGGGCCCAGGTACGTGGCTGGTTCTGGCCGGTGTGCACGGCGCACTCAGGTCGGCAAGTGGCGCCCCGTGAGGACTCCACGCGCTCTGCCGGTGCCCACGGGCCACCGGAATGATGAGGGCACCGCACGTGAACCAGTCGAATCCGCATCCCTGTCCGTCGGTCAGGCGGACATGCGGCGGAAGGAGTCCACGTTGTTGCTTCTCATCTCCCCGGACAGTGTCGAGGAGGCCCTCGACTGCGCGAAGGCGGCGGAGCACCTCGACATTGTCGATGTCAAGAAGCCCGACGAGGGCTCGCTCGGCGCGAACTTTCCGTGGGTCATCAGGGAGATCCGTGACGCGGTCCCGGCGGACAAGCCGGTGTCGGCGACCGTGGGAGACGTACCGTACAAGCCCGGCACGGTGGCCCAGGCGGCGCTCGGCGCAGTCGTCTCCGGAGCCACGTACATCAAGGTCGGCCTCTATGGATGCACGACGCCCGAACAGGCCGTCGAGGTCATGCGAGGGGTGGTCCGGGCGGTGAAGGACCATCAGCCGGAGGCGCTTGTCGTCGCCTCGGGCTACGCCGACGCCCACCGGATCGGCTGCGTCAACCCGCTCGCCCTGCCCGGCATCGCGCTCCGTTCCGGCGCAGACGCGGCCATGCTCGATACCGCGATCAAGGACGGGACAGGGCTGTTCGACCATGTTCCGCCGGACGTCTGCGGGGAGTTCGTCCGGCTGGCTCACGAGGCCGGTCTGCTCGCCGCCCTCGCGGGCAGCGTCAAGGCGTCGGACCTCGGTGTGCTGACCCGCATCGGCACGGACATCGTGGGGGTACGCGGGGCGGTCTGTGAGGGGGGCGACCGCAACGCCGGAAGGATTCAGCCGCAGCTGGTGGCCGCCTTCCGGGCGGAGGTGGACCGGCAGGCCCGGGAACACGCGGCGGCCGTCGCCGCCGGGAGCTGACCACCGGCATGCCGACACCTCAGCTCCGCCGCGCACCCGAGCCCCGAGGCAAGTGCTTCGCCGTCCTGGACCCGGCCACGGGCGAAGCCTTCGACGAGGCTCCCAATCAGCAGCCGGACGAGTTGGACGCCGTCGTCGATCGGGCTGAGAAGGCGTGGCGCAGCTGGCGGGCCGACCCGGTCGCGCGCGCCACCGCGTTGCGTACGGCAGCCGACGTCGTGGAGGCTGTCGGGGCCGACCTCGCTCGGCTGCTCACCCGGGAACAGGGCAAGCCCCTGGCCGAGTCGTACGCGGAGATCGCCCGCACGGCGGCCCGCATGCGCTATTTTGCCGAGCTTGCTCCCGAACCCCAGCCGATCACCGACGGTCGGCCGGTGCGGAGCGAGATCCGCTGGCGATCGCTCGGGCCTGTAGCCGCGATCGTTCCTTGGAACTTTCCTCTCCAGCTCGCGTCGGCGAAGTTCGCACCCGCGCTCGCCGCGGGCAACACGGTGGTGCTCAAGCCCTCCCCGTTCACGCCCCTCGCCACTCGTCTGCTGGGGTCCGTCCTCGCCGCCGCCCTGCCTGAGGATGTACTGACGGTCGTCACCGGTCGCGAGCCCCTCGGCGCACGACTCGTGTCCCACCCGGGGATCCGCCATGTCACCTTCACCGGTTCGATTTCCAGCGGGCGGGTCGTGGCGGAGGGCGCGGCGGCCTCGCTGGGCCGGGTCACCCTGGAGTTGGGCGGCAACGACGCGGCCATCCTGCTGGAGGACGTGGATGTGGAGCGGATCGCGGACCGGCTGTTCTGGGCCGCGTTCCGCAACTGCGGGCAGGTGTGCATGGCCGTCAAGCGCGTCTATGCTCCGGCCCGGCTGTACTCCGAGGTGGTCGAGGCCCTCGCGCAGCGCGCGAAGACCGTCCTCGTGGGGGCCGGGCTCGACCCGGGCTCGCAGCTGGGTCCGGTCAACAACGCTGCTCAGCTGGGCCGGGTCGAGGGCTACACGTCCCGGGCCCTGGCGGACGGCGCCCGGGCCGTGGCCGGTGGCCACCGGCTGTACCGGCCGGGCTATTTCTTCGCTCCGACGATCCTGGCTGATGTCCCTCCCGGCAGCCCGGTGGTGACGGAGGAGCAGTTCGGTCCGGTCCTACCGGTGCTGCCGTACCGGAGCCTCGACGAGGCCGTGGAGGCGGCCAACGCCACCCGCTTCGGGCTGGGCGGCTCGGTATGGGGGACGGATCTCGACCGGGCCGGAGCGGTAGCCGATCGACTGGAGTGCGGGACTGCGTGGATCAACCACCATGCCGAACTGTCCCTCGCCCAGCCCTTCGCGGGTGCCAAGGACAGCGGTGTCGGCGTCGCGGGCGGGCCGTGGGGACTCTACGGGAACCTCCAGCCGTTCGTCGTGCACCGCCCGCAGGAGGCGTGAGGATGAGGTTCGATGCGGCCGTACTGCGCTCTTACGAGGGTCGGTTCGCGGTCGAGGAGGTGATCCTGCACGCGGGACCGGCCGACGGCGAGATCCTGGTCAGGATCGCGGGCTGCGGGATGTGCCGGACCGATCTCGCGGTCCGGCGTTCAGCGGGCCGTTCACCGCTGCCGACGGTGCTCGGCCACGAGGGGGCCGGGGTCGTGGTGCAAACGGGCGGCCCGGGCACCGGCCTGAGGGTCGGCGACCATGTCGTGCTGAGCTTCGACTCCTGCGGACACTGCCGGAACTGCAGGGGCGCGGCCCCCGCCTACTGCGACTCCTTCGCCTTGCTCAACCTCTTCGGAGGGAGCAAGGAGCACACGGACCGGTTCACCGACGCGGCCGGCGGCGCGCTGGCACCCCGATGGTTCGGCCAGTCCTCGTTCGCTGAATACGCGCTGGTCCCGGCCCGCAACGCCGTCCGGGTCGATCCCTCCCTGCCCATCGAACTGCTCGGACCGCTCGGCTGTGGCTTCCTCACCGGCGCCGGAGCGGTCTTGAACGTCTTCGCCATCGGCCCTGGCGACGGAGATAGGAGTCGTCCCCCGGCCGGGACTGGTAGCCGACGCCGAGCCGGTGCTCGGCGCGCAGCCCGTCGACGAAGGCCCGCACGGGGGCGGAGAGCCCTGCGTAGGCCGCGGCGAGGTTGGACCAGGTGGTGTCACCGCCGTACGGCGGGACGGTCTCGGCGCGCAGGATCGTCGCCGCCGGCGGGTCGACGCGGGCGCCGTGGTCGCAGTGCCAGCCGCGCAGCAGGCTGTGCCGGCGCCGCTGAAGCCACTCCTCGTGCTCCATCCCGAACCGCCCGCCCAGCTCCAGCCGGTCGGCGGTGGTCTCCACCTCGGGGAAGTCCGCGGGTGAGGCACCGCCGCGCCGCCCCAGGACGACGGGTTCGCCGAAGCGGCGCGCGAAGGCCACATGGGCCGCGTGGTCGAGCCGCTGATCGCGGAAGAAGACGACCTTCCAGCGCAGTACGGCCTCCCTGATGCCCGCGACCACGGAGTCGTCGAGGTCCTCCGTGAGGTCGACCCCGGTGATCTCGGCACCGATGTGCCCGGCGACGGGATGCACCGCGACCGTCCGGTTCCCCGTGCTGCTTCCCGTCGTCATATGTGCTCCGATGCTCGCCGGTACCGCTTCCCCGAAGATCGTGACAGCCGGGAGCACGCAACAGAAGACGCCCCGCTTGATCACCGCTCCCCCTGTCCCCGAGGGTGGAGACAGGACAGCTGGAGCCCGCTCGGTCAGGACGGGGGCTGCTGGACGACCCGGTGGTGGTCGGCGTGGCGGAGTCGCTCGGGGTGACGCCCGCGCAGGTGATCCTGCGCCGGCATGTCCAGCTCGGTGCCGTGGCCATCCCGAAGTCGGCGGACGCCGATCGGCAGCGGACGAACCTGGACGTCTTCGGTTTCCAGCTGCGCGACACCCAGATGACGGCCCTCTCCGAGCGCGCCCACCAGCGGCTGGGCGGCGACCCGGACAGCCACGAGGAGTTCTGAACGGCCGCCGGGTCCGTCTGCGGCCGGCGGTCACTCCTCGACGCGCTCCTCGGCGGCCTGCCGGCCGCCCCCGCCCCCGGTCGCGGTGAGGCTTCCGAGGATGTCCAGGAGTTCGGCGTCGCGGCTGCCGGGCTCGGCGTGGAAGACGACCACGGTGAGCCCGGTGCCGTCCACGGACAGTTTGTTCGAGTGCAGGTCGAGGGGGGCCGGCCGGGTACTCGAAGTGCAGGTACGTCAGGTACCGACCCCCGGCGAGCCCGCTCGGTGCGCTCCGGCCGCACCCTCGCCCAAGTCGCGACGGACGCGGACGACTGACCGCGCCCCTGTCCTTCCGCACCGCGGGACG
Organism: Streptomyces sp. NPDC007162; assembly: GCF_040634175.1. Taxonomy (NCBI): domain Bacteria; kingdom Bacillati; phylum Actinomycetota; class Actinomycetes; order Kitasatosporales; family Streptomycetaceae; genus Streptomyces; species Streptomyces sp. NPDC007162. The sequence continues at coordinate 4,321 of NZ_JBEYFC010000275.1, read as the reverse complement.
GAGCGGCTCCGGCCCCGGGCGGCTCGCTGAAGCCCGACGCGGGAGCCGACGCCCGGCCCCCCGGACCACGCTCCCGACCACCCCGGACTGCCACCCCGACCAGCCCGTCCTGCGCCCCGACCGACCCACTCCCTCCGCCCCGACCGGCCCGGTCAGCCTCTCCGGTCGGCATGGTCGCTCCGCCTTGGTCGGACCCGTCACTGCGCCGCAGTCGATCCCCTCAGTTCGGGGAGTGGTTGTTCGGCCCAGATCGTCTTGCCGGTGCTCGTCTGTCTGCTGCCCCAGCGCTGGGTGAGCTGGGCGACCAGGAGCAGGCCGCGGCCGCCCTCGTCGTAGGCGTGCGCGCGGCGAAGGTGCGGTGAGGTCGAACTGCCGTCGGACACCTCGCAGATGAGCGCGCGGTCGCGGATCAGGCGCAGCTGGATGGGCGGTTCGCCGTAGCGGATGGCGTTGGTGACGAGTTCGCTGACGACGAGTTCGGTGACGAAGGCCGCCTCGTCCAGGCCCCAGGCGGTGAGCCGTACGGTGGCCGCCTGCCGGTAGTGCGCCACCTCGGCGGGGTCGGGCGGGATGTCCCAGGTGGCTACCCGGTCGGCGCCGAGGGAGCGGGTGCGGGCCAGGAGCAGGGCCACGTCGTCGGAGGGCTGTTCCGGCAGGACCGCCTTGAGCACGTTGTCGCCGAGGGCCTCCAGGGAGTCGGCGGGGGCGCTCAGGGCACGGCACATCTCCTCGATGGCACGGTCGACGTCCCGGTCCCGGTCCTCGATCAGGCCGTCCGTGTAGAGGGCGAGGACGGCCCCTTCGGGCAGGTGCAGTTCCACCGCCTCGAAGGGCAGCCCGCCGACGCCGAGCGGCGGCCCCGCGGTCATCGGGATCAGTTCGGCGCATCGGCCCGGCAGCACGAGGGCGGGCGCCGGGTGTCCGGCGGCGGCGAGCGAGAGGTGCCGCGAGACGGGGTCGTAGATGGCGTAAAGGCAGGTGGCGCCCAGTTCGGCGACCTCCTCACCGGTGCCGTCGGCGGCGAGGTGGGTCACCAGGTCGTCGAGATGGGTGAGGAGTTCGTCGGGTGGCAGGTCGACGTCCGCGAGGGTGCGTACGGCCGTCCGCAGCCGTCCCATGGTGGCGGAGGACCGGATGCCGTGCCCGACGACGTCGCCGACGACCAGGCCGACCCGGCTGCCGGAGAGCGGGATCACGTCGAACCAGTCGCCGCCGATGCCGGCCAGCGATCCGCAGGGCAGGTAGCGGTGGGCGACCTCGACGGCGGCCTGGCCGGGCAGGCCTCTGGGCAGCAGACTGTGCTGGAGGGCGAGCGCGGTGGAGCGTTCGCGGGCGAAACGGCGGGCGTTGTCGATGCAGACGGCGGCGCGGCTGCCGAGTTCCTCGGCGAAGACGGCGTCGTCGGGGGCGTAGTCGTCGGGGTGCGCGATGCGCACGCACACGGCGACGCCGAGCACCACGCCCCGGGCCTTCAGAGGCACCGCGATCATCGAGTGGGCGCCCTCGCGGTGGGCGCGGCCCGCCGGCGCGCGAGCGGTGCGTTCCTCGACCCAGCTGCGGAACGCGGGCTCACCTGCCTGACTGAGCACGGCGTGGCCCTGCCGCAGGGCCAGGGCCGGTGGCGACGCCTCCAGGTACATGTCCGTCTCGCCCAGGTGGACCGCCGCTTCGGGGGTGCCGTCGGTCCTCGAGCCGTGGGCCACGCGGCGCAGCATGATGTCGCCCCGCGGGACCGTGGGTACCTCCTCGGCGCCGAGCACCCAGTCGAACAGGTCCACGTTCGCGAAGTCGGCATATCCGGGGACGAGGAGTTCGACGACTTCCTCGGCGGTGCGCACCACGTCCAGGGTGCTGCCGATGGTGGTGGCCGCCTCGTTGAGCAGGGAGAGCCGGAGCCGGGCCAGGTACTGCTCGGTGCTGTCGAAGGCAGCGAGGGCGACGGCGGTCAGTTCGCCGTCCGGATCGCGCAGCGGCCACATCTCGATGCTCCAGGCGTGTTCCCGGTTGAGGGCGGGAACGCCGGTGAAGCTCTCGTAGCGTACGGGCCGGCCGGTCTCCACGACCTGGCGCAGATGGCGCAGGAAGCCCTGGCTGTGCGGGGCGTCCTCGACGGTGTCCAGGAAGAAACGGCCGCGCAGGGCTTCCTCCGGGACGCCCATGCCGTGGCAGGAGGCGTCGTTGGAGCGGAGGTAGTGCTGCCGGAGGTCGAAGACCGACATGGACATGGAGGCCTGCTGGAATGCCTGGCCCGCCAGGGTGGGGTCGGCCTTCCAGGGCGGGTCCGCGGTGACGGCGTATCCGGTGGTGCGGCCGTCGGGGCCGAGGATCGGACAGCCGGTCAGGGCGATCTCCAGCCGGCGCCCGTCGGCATGGCGCAGGGCGACGGTCCCGGAGCGGGCGGCCAGTGCCGCGGCGGGGATCTCCGCGGCGAGGAGGTCGGCGGCCGGCCTGCCGACGACCTCCTCGGGCGGGCGTCCGGTGAGCGCCCGCGCGCCCTCGCTCCACCCCGTCACCCTGCCCAGGGCATCGATGATCGCCGCGGCCGCGACACGCTCCATACGCCCCAGGATGAGACCTGTGTCCCAGCGCATCAAGCGCGGGACCGGGCGGTGTCAGCCCTGGTGGGCGCGGAGTGCGGCGAGCGCGCGGTCGGCGTGGGTGTTCATGCGCAGTTCGCTGCGGACGATCTCCAGGACGGTGCGGTCCTGGGCGATGACGAAGGTGGCCCGCCTGGTCGGGGCGAGCGAGAAACCGCGCTTGACGCCGAACCGCTCCCGGACCGTGCCGTCGGCGTCGGACAGCAGCGGCATGCCGAGGGTGTGCTTGCCGGAGAACTCCTGCTGCCGCTCCACGCTGTCCCCGCTGATCCCGACGGCGCGGGCACCGGCGGCCGCGAACTCGCTCGAGAGGTCCCGGAAGTGGCATGCCTCCGCGGTACAGCCCGCCGACAGGGCGGCCGGATAGAAGAAGAGCACGACGGGCCCGTCGGCCAGCAGTTCCGTCAGCGTCCGGGTCGTACCGGTCTCGTCCGGCAGCGCGAAGTCCTCGACCTTGCTTCCGACCTCGACTGATTCCGCCATCTAGCGGCCCTCCTCGTTTCGTGCGACCCCGCGCGCCCACAGCACCAGGGGGACCTGGAGCGGCAGCCGGGCGAGGGCCGCGGTCCGGTACGGCTGCGGCCGCCTGCGCCAGTCGACGGCCATCTGGACGTTGGCCGGGAACACGCCGACGAAGAAGGCGGCGGCGGCCCGGGCCGCCGCCGTCCGGGTGCGGGGCATCGCGATCCCCGCAGCCAGTGCCAGTTCCACGGCCCCGCTCCCGTACGTCCACGCCCGCGGTGACCCGGGCAGGGCCTTGGGGATGGTGGCGTCGAAGGACTTCGGGGCCGCGAAGTGGGCGACCCCCGCGGTGGCAAGCAACCCGGCGAGCACCAGGGCGGAACGTTCGGACCGGGACACAAAGCCTCCTCTGACGACCTGTCGCCGGATATTACCCGGCGGTATCGCCCCGGTCCGCGCCGGACCCTACTCCAGGTGGTAGGTGGCGTCCCGCTGGTCCAGCGCGGTGCTGATCGGCTGGACGTACAGCAGGTTGTCGTAGTGCCGCACGAACCGGCCCGGGTGGCTGTACGACTCCAGCGAGACCCCGGCCGGGTCGGCGAGGCCGGCTCGCCGGTGGAACGAGGCGTCACTGCCGAAGCCGGCGGTACCGTCGTCCTTCTCCACCCACACCTCGAAGTTCCGGTGACGCAGGTAGTAGCCGGGGTAATTCGCCGACTCCAGGGAGACGGTGCCGGTGCCGGCGAGTCCGGGGACGATCCGGAACTGGGAGTCCGCGAGGCCGGTGACGTTCGCCTCGATCCTCGCGCGGAAGGCGTAGTGGCGGACGTAGCGGTCCGGGTAGTTGTACGAGGAGAGGCGGACCGGGGTGACGCCGTCGGCCACCGGGATGCCGAAGTCCGGGGTGCCGTCGGCGTTCCAGTAGATCTTCTGGAGGCGGGTGCGGCGGTTGGGGTCGTTCAGCGGGTCGCCGCTGATGTCCTTGTAGTTGCGGTCGTGGTAGACGAGGATGTCGGACTTCCCGTCCTCCGAGACGGTGAACGAGTTGTGCCCGGGCCCGTACTGCGAGGTCGCCGCGTCGGTCTTGAAGACCGGAGTCGGGCTCTTGCTCCAGGAGGCCGCGTCCAGCAGGTCGGCCGAGGCGGACGCGGTGAGCATGCCGAGGCAGTAGTTGGCGTCGGTGGCGCTCGCGGAGTAGGTCATGAAGACCTTGCCGTCGTGCTGGATGACGGCCTCGTCCACCACGAACGCGTCGCTGCGCT
>NZ_JBEYFC010000274.1:0-11717 GCF_040634175.1 Streptomyces sp. NPDC007162 | reverse complement strand
TGTCGCCGCGCTAGGTGGCCGTACCGGCGGTGACCCGGACCGAGTCTCCCCGGGCGGCCCCCTGGAAGACGGCGGACCGGTTCCCGCACCGCCCCGCCGTCGTCGTCACCGGCTCGGAAGAGGGCTACACCTTCCGCGAGCTGACGGAACGGGCCGATTCCCTGGCCCGGGGACTGCAGCGAGCGGGGGTGGCGGAGGGCGCCGTCGTCGCCACGGACATCCCCACCGGACCCCGTTTCTTCGCCCTGGCCCTGGCGGGGCTGCGCCACGGCTACGGAGTCTTTCCGGTGGGCGGTCACCACTTCGCGACCCCGACGGCCGACGCGCTGCTCACGAGCACCGCCGCCGCCGTGCTCGTCACCGACGGTGCCCGGTCCCCGGGGCCGCTGCCATGCCCGGTCGTCGGGGACGACGAACTGGCCGCGGCGGTCGCATCGCCCCCCGCCGCCCCCGAGTCCGCGCGGCGGCCACGGGCCGGATACCTGGTGTTCGCCACCTCGGGCACCACCGGCGTCCCCCAGGCCGTGCTCCGCCCGCGCCCGCCCCGTCCGTACAAGGGCGTCGCCGTGGCCGAGCGGTACGGCGCCGGCACCGACCGCGGCGCGCACGTCATGGCCAACCCCACCTACCACCTGGGCACCCTCGGGCCGGCCCTCTACGCCCTCCAGGCCGGCAGCGCGGTGGTCGTGCAGCGCGACTGGTCGGCCGCCGGCTTCGTCGCGGCGGTCGACCGGTACGAGGCGGACAGCGCCATGCTGAGCCCCGACCGCCTGCTGGAACTGGTGGAGGACGGTAAGGCACCGCACCACCCGCTGCGCGTGGTCTTCCACGGCGGATCGGCCTGTCCGCCCGCGGTCAAGCGCAGCGCCATCGACCTGCTGGGCCCCGTGCTGCACGAGTACTACGGCACCTCGCGCGGCACCCTCACGGAGATCGGCTCCGAGGACTGGCTCGACCGTCCGGGGGCCGTCGGACGGCCGCTGCCGGGCATCGGCATCGAGATCGCGCGCGACGGGCACGCCGTACCGGCGGGCGCCGTCGGAGAGATCCGGGTGAGCCTGCGCGGCGCCGATCGCGGCGACGACGAGGCGCGCTTCATGGACACCGGGGACATCGGCTTCCTGGACGCCGACGGATTCCTCACGGTGGTCGGCAGAGCGGACGCCTCGGGAGATCCGGACCAGGCCCGCCTCGAGTTCGAGATCCGGCTGATCCCGGGGGTGACGGAGGTCGCCGTCGTCGGCGCCGACCTCACCTGCCACGTGGAGGTCAGCAGGCACTGCCCGGCCGACGTGACCCCCGCCGTACAGGCGGCGGCACAGCGTCTCGGCCTTGCCCTGCGCGGTGTCGTCACCGGGCCCACCGGATCGCTGCCCCGTACGCCCAGCGGCAAGATCGCACGGGCGGCGCTCGCCGCGGCCCCCGCGCACGCGGACACGGGGCGGTGAGGAGCCGGGGCCCCCTGGTGCCGACGGCGTACGGCTGGCTGCGCCGGTACGCCCGACGCCACCCCCGACGCACCGCGGTGACGACGTGGCGGGACGGAGCGGTCCGCGCCTCGACGACGTTCGCCGAACTGGCGGCGCTCGCCGAGCGCTGCGCCCGCGTCCTGCGCGCGGACGGTGCCGCACCCGGCGCCCGCGTCCTGCTCGTCCTGCCGAACGACGTCTCGTTCACGGCCGTCTTCCTGGCCGCCGTCGGGGCCGGTCTGATCGCGGTGCCGGCGCCGACCCCCGAGGCGTCCCGCCCCGGGGCGTTCCGTGACCGGCTGCTGGGCATGGTCCGGGACTGCGATCCCGCCCTGCTGATCACGACGGACGGGTGGCAGGAGGAGATCCGCTCGCTCCTGGACGGCCGGGGCGCGCGGTGCGCCGTACGCTCCTGGGAGCGTGTCGCGGCCCCGGGCGCGCCGTGCCGCACCGCCACCCACGCGCAGGCCCACGAGATCGCCTTCCTGCAGTACACCTCCGGGTCGACCGCCGAGCCGAAGGGGGTGGCCATCAGCCACGGCGCGCTGCTGGCGAGTTGCGGCCAGGCGGCGCGGACCTATCGGGAGCGGTACGACGACGTGGCCGTGACCTGGGTGCCGCTTTCCCATGACATGGGCCTGGTGACGGGGGTGCTGCGGCCGATGTTCACCGGGTACGGCTCGGTCCTGATGCCGGCCCGGGAGTTCGCCCGTGCACCGGCGTCCTGGCCGGCGGCCGTCAGCGCGTGCCGGGGGACGCTGTCCAGCGCCCCCGACTTCGGCTACGACCTGTGTGTACGGCGCGTTCCCCGTGCGGAGGCCGATGCCTTCGACCTCGCCTCCTGGCGGGTGGCCCGCAACGCCGGGGAGCTCGTCCGTCCCGGCACGCTGGACCGGTTCGCGGCGCACTTCGGCACCGCGGGCTTCCGGCCCGCCGCCCTGTGCCCTTCGTACGGCATGGCGGAGGCCACCCTCACGGTCACCACGAGCACCCCGCAGCGGCCCGCCCTGCGCCTGGAGGTGCTGCGGCGGCCCCTGGCCGAGGGCGCGGTCGTTCCCGTGGACCAGGGGAGCGCCGTGGACGGCCCCACCGTCTCGCTGCTCTCCTCGGGCGTCCCTCTGGCGGGGACGCGGGTGGCCGTCGCGGGGGCGGCGGAAGGCGCCGTCGGCGACATCGTCCTGCGCGGACCCCAGCTGTTCAGCGGCTACTGGCGGCGGGACGCGGCTCCCTTCCGGCCGTCCGGCGAGGGGGAGTGGCACGCCACGGGAGACCGCGGCTTCCTGTACGAGGGCCATCTCTTCGTCCTGGGGCGGGCCGACGACGTGCTGGTCCACCGTGGGAAGAAGTTCCACCCGGCGGACGTCCTGGCCGTGTGCGCCGCGTTCCCTGAGATCAACCCGGGCCGCTGCGCGGTGTTCGCGACGGACCCGCCCCGGAGCGGGGAGAGCGGACGCCGAGCGGACGTCCAGCTGGTGGCCGAGCTGCGGGTGCCCGCACCCCCGGCCGGACTGGCCGGCCTCCTGAAGCGCCGACTGGCGAGAGAGCTCGATCTCTACGTCGCACAGGTGCACTTCGCGCCCCGCGGGAGCCTGCCGGTCACCACCAGCGGGAAGCTCCGGGTGTCCGAGGTCGCACGTCGCTTCCGGGCGGGCACGCTGCCGTTGCGGGGACGCGAGGAAGCGCCCGAAAAAGAATATTTAGGCGGAAATCAAATGCCCCGAAACATGTCAATCGATACTCAAGGATCGGGCTTTCCGTCGCCTTGACTCCGACTGGTCATGTAGCTTCCTCCGTGCGGCGATCGGCCCGCGTTGGGGGCTCTTCTCGTGCGGGCCGCCGCTCTCCCCGATCGCCTCAGCAGCAGAGCGGGATGTCGGGAGCCTTGGAGCCGACCGACCCGGCCGGAGCGGCCCAGTGGGTTTCCTGGAGTCCGGTCGAGCGGTCGGGGAGAGCTCCCCCGGTCGTGACGCCTGTGAACAGCAGCACGAGGGCGGTCAGGGAAAAGGCGGCAAGAGTGCGCACGGTGGGACCTCTCCGTCACTTCGGTTTTGAGTCGTTCGGTTCGACAGGGGAGATCTTGACAGTACGTGACTAGGCCAGTCAAGAATCTAATGTCGTCGGCGCTATGTCGTGAATAGCCCCTTTTGGCGTGGATTTTTTGTCATGCTATTACGGTATCCGTGTGGCAATCTGAGTGATCTTTGATCTCGAATTTTTTGTTGTTACATTGGGAGTCATAAGTAAGTCACTAATGAATCGGGGGCTGTAGGGTTGGCCGGAGCGGCGGCAGGTATTCAGCAGGTGTCCGAGGTCCTGGCCGCCCGGGGTTACCGTTGGCAGCCGCCACCGGTCCTGGTGCCGCCCGACCGCGCGGAACTGTTCCCGAGCCACCGGGCGCCCTCGTGGATCGACCCGCTGCTCAGTTCGGTGTCCCGATCGCGGGGCGGCGTCTACACGGTGCGCTGGTCGATCGGGGCTCGGCCCATGGGCGCCCTGCCGGTCGCCATACCTCCTTCGGCCCAGCGTGTGCTCAGTGCCGTCTGGGCGGGGCCACGTCCGTTCCACGTCCCCATCGAGCACGTCGTGGAAGCACTCGCCGGTGCGGGGGTGGACACGGGCGAGCTCGCCTTCGTCGTGCCGGTGCACCCCGCCGCCTCCGACCCCCTGCGCCGGGCTCTTGCCCACCTGGGGATGCCGGGGCATCGGATCGGACACGACTGGCGGACCGTGCCGAGCGCGAAGCGGGCCGTGCTCGCCGGCGGACCCCGGCTCAGCATCGAGTTCCCGGTCGGCTCCCGCTGCGGCGGCACCTGCGGTCCGGGATGCCGGTGCGGACGCTATCTCGCGCTCGCCCACCTCCAGTTCAGCCCGGACTCCCAGGTCCGTTCGCTGCTGGAGGTCGTGGTGCTGGAGAGCGAACTCCTCAGTGCCGTGGACGACACCCGTGAACCGTTCGGCGTGCGACGCTTCGAGACGCTGGTGAGGAGCGTTCGTGACGTGCTGTCGGTGCACGGCGCGCACGGCACCCAGGCCCAGCGGGTCCGCCTGCTGGTCGACCGGGTCTTCACCGCCGCCCTGCTCATCGGATCGGGCTTCGTGCCGGGCCCCCGCGGGCGCTCGCACGTGGTGCGCAGGCTGCTGCGGAACGCTGCCACGGAGCTCGCCCTGACCGGCGTGTCCCTCACCCGGCTCGAAGGTCTCGTGCAGGTCGCGGACCGGACCGTACGCACGCAGCTGGGGTTCACACCGCTCACCGACTACCTCATGGACACGGTGAGCGCGGAGCGGGAACGCTTCGCGCGCGTGCTGGCGAAGGCACCCGTCCTGCTGGAGAACGCGGTGACACCGCGCCATCCGCCTGTCGAACGGGCGCGTGCCCTGCTGCGGTTGCGCAGCGACCACGGCATTCCGCTCTCGGTCGCCGTCGCGTGGTGCCGGGAGCACGACATCGCCGTATCCCTGCGGCAACTGGCACGGCTCGACCCTGACCGGCACGTCGGGAAGGGCCCCTGGCCGCCGTGACACCGGCGAGGGGCCGGTCGGTGGCCGACGGCGACGGATGCGGCGGCTTTCCGCGGGGCACCGTGCAGACCCGGCGGGGCAGGACGGTCCGGGCCGAGACCGCTTCGTGCTCCGGTTGCCTGAACGGAGCTGGGAGATCGGCCCCAAGGGCCCGGCTGCCGCTGCCGCTGCCGCTGCCTCGACGTCGACCCCGGCCCGCTCCGCGGCGGCCACCCGGAGCGTGCGGCCGGCCATGCACGGGCGGTCCGGCCGCGGAGCGGGGCCGGACAGCCCGCGGACGTACTACTTGGTTGCGACGCGTCCGACCGGTTCGGGGCCGGCGGCCAGCGCCTCGCACGCCGTCTGCCACGCGGTGTCGCCGGGGTGGAGCCGGCTGTGGAGGTAGGCCGCGGTGAGCTGCGCGAGCGCCGCGACCAGGCCGGGGTTCTCGTCGGTGGTCTCGGCGGCGTCGTACCCGGCAACCCCGCCGAGTCCGTGTTCCGCGCCGAACAGGGTGAGCAGGGTCTTGGGGCCGGGGGCGAGATGGTAGGGGTCGGTGTGCCAGGCCGGGCCCATGTCGGTGAAGTGCCGGGAGTCGTCCTTGTCGCCAGCGACGACCAGCGCGGGTGCGGTCATCGAGGAGAAGTCCGTGGTCCGGAAGAACGGCGTCTTCGCGGCCATGACCCCGGTCAGGGCCTCGCCGCCCCTGCCCGGTGCGGCGAGCAGCACGCCCGCCTTGATGCGGGGCTCGACGAGGTCCGCCTCCTGCCCGGTGTCGGGGTCGGTGATCCGGGCGCCCAGCAGCTGGCTCGCGGTGAAGCCGCCGAGGGAGTGCCCGGCGACGGCGACCTTGTCGTGGTCGATCCGGCCGGCGAGCAGCGGCACGGCTTTCTCGATCTCGTCGAGCCGGTCGAGGACGTACGTCATGTCCTCGGCCCGCGAGCGCCAGAAGAAGGGGGCGCCCGGGACGTCGGCCAGCGCGTGGCCCAGAGTCCTGGAGTCGAGGTGGGTGGGCTGGACGACGACGAAGCCGAGGGCCGCCCAGCGATGGGCGATCGGGCCGTAGCCGTTCAGGGAGGAGAGGTTGTTCGAGGGGCCGTGGCCGTGGGAGAGGAGGATCAGGGGCAGGCCGGTCCCGGTCGCCGGGGCGGTGACGCGGAGCTGGAGGTCGACGGGCCGTCCCGGCACGGACAGGACCAACGGGCTGTACGACAGGACCGGCGCGGGCTGTCCGGTGGTGGACGCGCTCATGGGTGCTGGTTCCCTTCTGGTGTGTGTGCCGCCGCCCGGCCGGGGCCGGGCGGCGAGAGGAGAGTGGTCGGCCCGGTCACTTGCTCCGCAGGTTTCCCAGCGGGTCGGGGTCCGCCTCCAGGGCGGCGGTCGCGGTCTTCCACGGGGTGTCCTCGCCGTACAGGGCGCTGCGCAGGTAGGCCGTGGTGAGCTGCTGGACCAGGGCGACGCGTGCGGGGCTGGCGTCGGTGGTCTCGGCCACCTCGTGTCCGACGATGCCGCCGAGGGAGTGCTCGGCGCCGAAGAGGGTGAGCAGGCTCTTGTCGCCCGGGCTGTAGGTGTAGGAGTCGGTGAACCAGTCCGGACCACGGGTGGACAGGTGGGACTGGTCGCGGTCCCCGGCGACGATGAGGGCCGGTGTGGTCATGGTGTCGAAGGACGGCCTCATGAAGGGGAAGTTCTCGGCGGCGAACGGGACGAGGTCGTCGCCGAGGCCGGGCAGGGCGAGCAGCACGCCCGCCCTGACACGGGGATCGGACATGTCCTCGCCCGGCTTGCCGTCGGAGTCGAGGACGCGCGCGCCCAGCAGCGTGCTCGCCGACTGGGCACCCCAGGAGTGCCCGGCCACGGCGACGCGGTCACGGTCCACGCGCCCGGCCAGCCCCGGCACGGCGGCTTCCAGGACGTCGAGCCCGTCGAGCACCCGGGTGAGGTCCTCGACGCGCATGCGCCAGATCCGCGGCGTACGGGGGTCCTCGGCGGGGATGTTCAGGGTGCGGGAGTCGAGGTGGGTGGGCTGGACGACCACGAAGCCGCCCGCGGCCCAGTGGTCGGCCAGTGGGGCGTAGCCGTCCATCGACCAGCCGAAGCCGTGCGAGAAGACGACGACAGGCAGGCCGGTGCCGGTCGCGGGAGCGGACACGCGCACCTGGAGGTCGTCACTGCGTTCCGGGGCGGACAGGACGACCGGCCGCGCGGATATCACCGTGGCGGGTGCGCCTGCGGTCTGCTGCGCGTTCGCGGTCCTGGATTCGGACATGGATGTGCCTTCCGTTCGGTGCGTGCGCACTCTTGGGTTCGGTGGGCCCGGCGGGCGGCGGCGAGGGCGTGGCTGTTCCGGTTCCTGTGCAGCGTGCTGCGGACAGCGGTTGGCCGCCGACCTGCCGGTCTGTCATCATGAAGCAAACGGAACCTTGTTCCGCATACGATACGGAACGTCGATCCGTTTTGCAAGATCGGCCATGGAAGGAGTGCTGCGGTGAACGACGGCGGCCAGAGCCCGGGAAGTTCAGCCAGGTCCAGTCGCAAGGACGCCCGGCGCAACCAGCAGGCACTGCTGGACGCGGCCGCAGCAGTCTTCGTGACCTCGGGTGTGGAGGCGCCGGTACGCGACATCGCGGCCATGGCCGGCGTCGGGGTGGCCACGATCTACCGCCATTTCCCCACCCGGGCGGACCTCGTCGTCGCCGTCTACCGCCACCAGATCGACGCCTGCGTGGAAGCCGGCCCCAGACTGCTGGCGGCCTGCCCCACTCCCTACAGCGCCCTGGGGCAGTGGGTCGGCCTCTTCGTCGACTTCCTCGTCACCAAACACGGCCTCGCAGCCGCGATGCAGGGCGACAGCACCGGCTTCGAGGCGCTCCACGCCCAGTTCCTCGAACGTCTCCTGCCGGTGTGCGCCCAGCTCCTGGAAGCCGCCGCAGCCTCCGGCGAGGTCCGATCCGGCCTCGACGCCTACCACCTCATGCGCGGCATTGGAAACCTCTGCATCGGCGCCGAGAGCGACCCCCGCTACGACGCGCGCCGACTGGTCGCGCTCCTCGTCGCCGGACTGCGTCAACCGAACTGACGCGGCCCCCGCGCATCACGGGGGTGCTCGCACGAACGGCAGGACGCACTACGGCGTCCCGCCGCGCCCGGCCCGACGCCGACGTCGAGGACCTCGTGACCGCTCTCGCAGCCACGCCCGGCGCCGCCGTGTCCTCAGCCCGGGTCCAGGGGGGGAGCCGAGCGGCCGGGCTGCCCGCCCTGCGGGTCACGTCTGTGGCCCCGGGGTACCCGGATCGCGGGGATGGCCCAGGCGGTTCCTCCGGTGACGGGAGGCAGAGATGACGGGTCCGGATGGTCCACGAGAAGCGGTCGGCCGGGTCCTGGACGCCCTCGGCACCGGTGCTTACCTGACGGACGAGCAGGGCCTGATCGTCGCTGTCAACACGCGCGGCGAACAACTCCTGGCCCGTCCCACCGCTGATCTGGTCGGCCGGGACGCCCATGACCTGCTGCACCGCACCGGCAGCGGGGAACCTGTGCCGAGGGCCCGGTGCCGCCTCGGGGAGAGCCTCCTCGGCGGGCGCACCCAGCAGGGCGAGGACGAGTGGTTCGAGCGCGGAGACGGCACGCTGCTGCCGGTGGGCTGGCTGGCCACCCCCTGCGACATCGGCAACCGCAACCCGGCCACACTCTTCCTCTTCCACCCCACGGGGCACCCCGGGCCCCCGGCCCGGCGCCCACCGGCCGGTGCTCGCCTGTCCGAACTGGAACGGCTCGCTCTCCTCGCCGAGACGACCACTCTGCTCACCTCCACCCTGGACATCCACGAGGCACTGCGCCGCCTGATCAGCCTCGTGGTGCCGCGCATCGCCGACTGGAGCGTCATCGACCTGATCGGCGAGCGGGACGAGGTCTGGCGCTTCGCCGTCGCCCACGCCGAGGACGGCACGGTGACCTTCCGGGAGGACCTCCAGGGGCCCATGCCGCCGATACCGCAGGAGTCCCCGATGCCGCTGTCCCGCGCCCTGCGCGGCGTCGCGTCCTCCTTCGCCGGCCCCGAGACCTATCAGGGCCCGCCCGACTCCGGGATCGCGGTGGAGCAGCGGCGCCTGTTCGAGGCGACCGGCATGCACTCGGCCATCGTGGTCCCGCTCCGCAGCCTGCACAGCGTGATGGGGGCCCTCACCCTGGGCCGCGCCGACCAGCCCGAGCGGTTCACCTCGACCGAGGCCGCCCTGCTGGAGGACATCGCCCGACGCGCCAGCCTCGCTCTGGAGAACGCCCGCCTCTACCAGCGCCAGCGCCAGGTCGCGGAGACCATGCAGCGCCACCTGCTGCCGAAGCTCCCGCGGTCACCCGGCCGCAGCATGACCGCCCGCTACCTGCCCGCGCCGGACGCCTCCCACGTCGGCGGCGACTGGTACGACGCGTTCACCCTGACGGACGGCGCCACCGCCCTCGCCGTGGGGGACGTCGTCGGCCACGACCTGGAAGCCGCGGCCGGCATGGCCCAGCTGCGCAACATGCTCCGGGCCTACGCCGTGTCCCAGCAGAAGCCACCGAGCAAGATCGTGGAATGGCTCGACCAGGCGACCCTGCACATCGCCGAGGTCTCCATGGCCACGCTGGTCTTCGCCCGCATGAGCGAGAACGCCGACGGCCACTGCGAGCTGTCCTGGACCAACGCGGGCCATCCACCTCCCCTGCTGGTCACCCGCGAGGGGGTGGCCCGCTATCTGACCGACGGCCACGGGATCCTCCTGGGCGTCACACCGGAGCGGCCCCGTCCCGACGCGACCGCGGAACTACCGCCCGGGGCGACCCTGCTCCTCTACACCGACGGCCTGATCGAGTCCCCGGGGCACACCCTGGACGAGGGCCTGGAACGCCTGCGTCGGCACGCCGCGGCCCTGGCCCACCGCTCCCTGGAATCCTTCACCGACGAGTTGTTGGCGCGGGCGCGCCCGCCGGACAACGACGACGACGTGGCCCTGCTGGCCGTGCGGTACGGGCCCGGTTGGTCCGCCAAGACCTGACCGTGCCGGGCGCGCTCGTCACGTATCAGACCGAGGACGCGGTGAACTGCCGCAGGAGCGTCTCCGCCGGCCGGTTCTCGCTGCGCAGGGGCCCTTTTCCCGCCCCCTGCGTCCGCCGGCAGCAGTGAGTTGCTGATTCCTGCCAGGCCTCGGACGGCGACGAGCGCTGGTCCGTCGGCCCCGGCCGCCCGTCAGTGACCCGTCAGTTCGGCGTCAGCTGCTCTCGGAACAATCGCGTTCGTCCGGTCCGCCTCGAACCCGCCTCGGCCTGGTACGCCGCAGAGATCGGCTGACAGCAAGGACATCCTGCCTCAGACGAGAGGGAATGACCGTGTCCCAGCAGGCTCTCCAGGGTGGCGCACCCCCCGTCGCCATCCGCAGCGCCGCCTGGTATCTGCCCGACCACACTCTGCCGATCACCGATGTACGGACGTTCGACGAGACCGAGCGCGCCACCCGGGACGGCCTCGGTATCGACACGGTCCGGGCGGACGACCGGCTGAGCTCCGTCACCCTCGCGGAACGCGCCGCGCGCCGGGCGCTCGAACAGGCGGGGCTCGAAGCCCGGGACCTGGGCGCCCTGGTGATGGTGGAGTCGCGGGTCCAGGAGACGTTCCTCAGTTCCGAGGCGACCAGACTCCAGCACCTGCTGGGCGCTGACAACGCCACCGCTTTCTCGGTGGGCGGCCTCGGCTGTGTCTCGATCACCCCGGCCCTGCTGACGGCCCGCGGACTGCTGGCCGCCGACCCTGCCCTGAACGACGTCCTGGTCGTGCACGGCAGCAAACCGGCCGCCGCACTGCGCTACCGCCACCCCGTCACCGTGAACGGCGACGGCGGGCAGGCGCTGCTGCTCGCCCGCAGGGGGAGGACACGGATACTCGACATCGCGCAGACGACCAACGGGCGTTATTGGGACCTCTTCCACGTCGACTACCGGGACCGCCCCACCGCCCAGTGGCGTGAACAGTGCACGGAGCCCCGCACCTACTCCTTCCGACTGGCCATGGAGACGCGCAACCGGCTCTCCGTGCTCTTGGACGACCTGCTGCGGCGCAACGGAATCGGCCGGGCGGACGTCGCCGGCTTCGTCAGCCAGAACCTGTCCGCCGGGAGCTTCACCTTCCTCGAGGACTCCCTGGACATCGAGCTGCTGCCGGCGTGCCGGGAGAACCTCCGGCAGTACAGGACGGCCGTCGTCACCGGCGCGAGCAAGGGCATCGGTCTCGCGGTGGCCGAGGCGCTGGTGGCCGCGGGAGCCGACGTGGTCGCGGCGGCGCGGACCATGTCACCGGGGCTCGACGTCCTGGTGAAAGCGGGCGGAGTCCGCTGGGTCCAGCTGGACCTGACCGAGCCGGACAGCGCGCAACGACTGGTGGCCGCGGCAGGACAGCACATAGACGTGCTGGTCAACAACGTGGGCTCGGCCCCGGCCCGGCCCGGCGGCTTCCTCAGCGTGACCGACGCCCAATGGCGGCGGACCCTGGAACTCAACCTGTTCGCGACGATCGCGGTCACCCGGGCCGTGCTGCCCCTCATGCTGGAGACCGGCCGGGGTTCCATCGTGAACATCGGCTCGGTCAACGCCGAACTGCCCGATCCGACAGTGGTCGACTACAGCGCGGCCAAGGCCGCACTGGTCAACTTCTCCAAGGCCCTGTCGAAGGAGTTCGGGCCCCGGGGCGTGCGCGTCAACAGTGTCAGCCCCGGC
>NZ_JBEYFC010000273.1:0-11729 GCF_040634175.1 Streptomyces sp. NPDC007162 | reverse complement strand
AGGGCCTCGAAGTCCTGGTACTTGCTGGGGGGATGTGCCATGGGCATACCGTCCGGGTGGAATGGCGGGTTCCGGAGTCGAACGGGGGTGGATCAGCAGTTCGAGGGTTTCCGGAGGGTTTTCGGGGCTGTTCGGTTACGGAGTGTGGTGGAGGGCAGTAGACGAAACTCACCGGAAAAGCCCACCCCCGCGCCCGTAGGCTGGACGCATGACCACGACGGGGGCAGACCACGCGACGGCCGTGACCGGGCCGTGGTGGTGGTCGCGGTGGCGTAGTGCGGTGCTGGACGGGGCGCTCGCCCTGGTGTCGGCGTTGGAGTGCGGCGCGGAGGGGATCCCGTTCGCGCGGGACGCCGGGATCCCGCTGTCGGCGGGGATCGTGTTCGGTTTGCTGGCCGGTTCCGTGCTGCTGCTGCGCAGGAAGTGGCCGATCGCCGTCGTCCTGGTCGCGATCGCCATCACGCCGGCCCAGATGGGCTTCCTGATGGGCATCGTCGGCCTGTACACGCTGGCCGCGGCGGAGCTGCCGCGCCGGATCATCGTGGCGCTGGCGGGGATGTCGCTGGTCGGCACGATGATCGTGACGTTCGTGCGGGTGAAGCAGGACATGGCGCGAGGGGATCTGACGCTGGGGGACTGGTTCGTCCCGTTCGCGGCGGTCACCACGTCCCTCGGGCTGACGGCGCCGCCGTTGCTGCTCGGGTTGTACGTGGGCGCGCGGCGTCGGCTGATGGAGAGCCTGCGGGAGCGGGCGGACAGCCTGGAGCGGGAGCTGCAGCTGCTCGCGGAGCGCGCGGAGGAGCGGGCGGAGTGGGCGCGCGGTGAGGAGCGGACGCGGATCGCGCGGGAGATGCATGACGTGGTCGCGCACCGGGTGTCGTTGATGGTGGTGCATGCGGCGGCGTTGCAGGCGGTGGCGCGGAAGGACCCGGAGAAGGCGGTGAAGAACGCGGCGCTGGTGGGGGACATGGGGCGGCAGGCCCTGACGGAGCTGCGGGAGATGCTGGGGGTGCTGCGTTCGGGGGAGACGGCTCAGCGTCGTACGGCCCCGGCGTCGGCTTCGGTGTCGGTGTCCGTGGTGTCGGCGTCGGCGTCGGGTTCGGTGCCGTTGGCGGCGGTGGGGGTGGCGGCCGCGGCGGCGGCTTCGCGGGTGGTCGAGGAGGAGGGGCCGTGGCTGTCGGAGCTCGATGTGCTGATCGGGCAGTCGGCGGCGGCGGGGATGGTGGTGGATCTGTCGGTGGAGGGGGATGTCCGCTCGTACGCGGCGGAGATCGAGCAGACGGCGTTCCGGGTGGTGCAGGAGGCGCTGACCAACGTCCACAAGCATGCGGCGGGCGCGAAGACGCATGTGCGGCTGGCGCACCGGGTGGCGGAGATCGCGATGCAGGTGGAGAACGAGCCGCCGCCGGAGCCGGCGTCGGCGGCGTCGGCCGGGCTGCCGTCCGGGGGGAACGGTCTGGTGGGGATGCGGGAGCGGGTGCTGGGGCTGGGCGGGGTGTTCGTGTCGGGGCCGACGGACGCGGGGGGGTTCCGGGTGTCGGCGGTGATTCCGGCGGCTTGAGGGGGTGTGGGTGGGTCAGCCGTGGGTGGTGAGGCGTTGGGGTTCGATGCCCGTGACGAGGGTGGTGAGGGCGTGGTCGATGTCGTGGCCGACGTACCAGTCGCCGGTGTGGTCGAGGGTGTAGACGCGGCCTTCGGCGTCGACGGCGAGCAGGGCGTGGGTGTCGGTCTCCGCCCCGAGCGGGCAGACCTCGGTGCCGAGGGCGCGGCCCAGGTCGCCGAGGGTGCGGGCGAGGTGGAGGCCGTGCAGCGGGTCGAGGTGGAGGGTGGCGGGGGCGACCTGGCGGCCCGTTCCGGCGGGGGTGATGTGCAGGCCGCCGAACTCGGCCCAGGCTTCCACGGCGGCGGGGAAGACGGTGTGCCGGTGTCCGGCGGGTGAGACGTGGTCGCGCAGGGCGTCGGCCCAGATCTCGGCCTGTCTTATGTCCCAGCGTCCGGGTTGCCAGCCGGCGGCGCGCAGGGCGGTGTCGACGGGCGCGGGGAAGCGCGACGGTGTTCCCCCGGGGCGGGTGAGGCCGAGACCGGGGGTCGAGGTGCGGTCGGCGTGCATCTGCCCTTCGTTCGTGTGTCGTGCGGGTGCGGGTGCGGGTGCGTCGTGTTGGTGTGTGGGCGGGTGTCAGTCGCCGTCGGTGGGGTCGACGACGCGGACGCCGAAGTGTGCGGTGAGGGCGGTGCAGGCCCGGCAGGGCGCGGCGAAGCTGCCGTGCAGGGGGTCCCCGTCCTCGCGTATCCGGCGGGCGGTGAGCTTGGCCTGCTTGAGGGCTTTGCGGGCCTCGCCGTTGGTCATGGGTTTGCGCAGGGCGCGTTTGCTGCGGGCGGCGTCGGCGGTGGTGATGTGCCGTGAGATGAGGATGGCCTCGGCGCAGCGGCCGGTGAAGCGGTCGCGCTGACCGCTGGGGAGGGTGTCGAGGAACTCCTGGACCAGCGGGTGCAGCTCGGGCGGCTGGTCGCCACGGGCGGCCGTGCCGGTGAGGGTGGCGCCGCGCACGGAGAGGGCGGCGGCGACGGTGGGCAGGATGCCGTCACGGCGGTGCTGGAGGGTGGGCGCGGACGGTATCCCGGTGCTGCTCCAGCCGATGCGCGGGTCGCCGGTGACGGCGCTGTGGGCTGCGCCGGGTACGGCGTTGTGAGGTCCCGTCTGTGTGGCGTTCATGATTGTCTTCCCCTCCCGGGCATCCCCCCGAAAGGCACAGACTGCCAAATCCCGTGGCGGGTGCGGTAGCTGGGGCGTCACGACACGCCCGGGTTTGGGCGGGCTGTCACGGCGGGGTGACGGCTGGTCACGAAGCGGAGGGCCGGTGACCGGGGTTCGCGTACCGCATAGGCTGTCGGCACCGCGATGGGCGCGGTCGACGCGTCTGGGACGTGGGAGAGACAGCCGGATACGGGCCGTGGCGCGCCGCAGGGGTGTGGTCCGGACTCGTACAGAGTGCCGCAGGGGGCAACCGTCATGACGACAGGTCGGCTCGGGCAGGCCGCGCCGCCGAACGCGGCCTATGCCGGGCAGGTCGTGCATTTCCCGGATCCGGTCCGGGCGGCACGTCACCCGAGAGGGGTACGTGTCGACGAGCGTGGCTACCCCGATTTCTCGCCCTACGCGCGTGCGGTGGCGGAGATCGCCGATCCGCCGGAGGGTTTCGGTGTCGACGAACTGCGGTTGACGGACTTCGTGTCCGCGAACGCGGTGCTGGCGGCTACGGGGCACGAACTGTGGGACACGGTGCCGGCGGTGGCGACGCCGCACGGCTGGACCTGGCACCACGTGGTGGGGTCGCGGCGGCTCGAGCTGGTTCCGGTCGAGGTGAAGGCGCTGCTGCGGCATCACGGCGGAGTGGCGACGACGCGGGTGGACCAGGGGAAGCGGGGCACGCGGCCGTTGCAGGAGACGCGTCCGGCGCACTTCGGGTTGCCGAAGTCGGGTGTGGCGGTGTCGGAGTCGCAGGTGCAGGGCGTCGAGGAGGACCTGGGGTACCGGCTGCCCGGCGCCTACCGCTCCTTTCTGAAGGCGGCGGGCGGTTGCGCGCCGGTGGGCACGGCTCTGCTCGCCGATCTGGGTCTGCTGGTCGACCAGCCGTTCTTCACGGTCCGGGACGAGGCGGCGGTCAACGACCTCGTGTACGTGAACAAGTGCCTGCGCGATCACCTGACCAAGGACTACCTCGGGGTCTGTTTCGTGCAGGGCGGTCTGGTGGCGGTGAAGGTGCGGGGCGAGCGGCCGGGTTCGGTGTGGTTCTGCGCGTACGACGATGTGCGCGACGTGGATCCTTCGTGGTCGCCGGCGGAGCGCGTGGAGCGTCTGTTGCTGCCGTGCGGTGAGGACTTCGACGTGTTCCTGTCCCGGCTGGCGGGTTCTCCGCCGGAGTTGGAGACGGTGGCGAACCTGATGGTGGACGGCGGTTTCGCGCATGCCGTTCCGGTCGGCTCGGGGGAGTGAGTTTCGGCATGGTGACGTTCGCGCAGGCGCAGGAGCGCGCGGAGGAGTGGATCAACGGGGACGTGCCCGGGTACCAGCACCGCGAGGTGCGGGTGCGGGAGTTCGGTCTCGGTTTCGTGGTGTGGGGCGAGGACCGCGCGGAGGGCCCGCGTTCCGATGCGGGTGGGCAGCGGCTGGTCATCGCCCGGGACAGCGGGGAGGCCACGTTGTGGCCCGCGCTGCCGGTGGGTGAGGTGATCCGCCGGTACGAGGAGGAGTACGGCCGTGAGGCGGAGGTCGCCGACGCGGTGCCGCCGCCCGCCGCCCGGGTGGACCTGAACCAGACGTCGTTCTTGTTGAGCCCGCCGGAGTGGCTCCAGGAGGCGGCGGACAAGCTGGGTATTCCGGATCGGCGGGCGGAGGGTTCCGAGGGTTCTGAGGGCCGCGGGGATGGGGGCGCGGCGGCGGCTGGTTCCGGCGCGGGTGCCGGGGCGACTCCTTGGGCGGGTACCGACACGAACGCGGATGCCGGTGACGACCGTTCCGTCCCGTTGCCCGCGACGGTGTTCGCGCCACCGCTGAGCGACGCGGGCGACGGCGCGCTCGGTGAGGCCGAGACGGCGCTGATGGCGGGTGGCAGTCAGCTGCCGCCGACGGCGGTGTCCCCGGCGCTCGACGACCCGAACACGCCGGGCGCGCGGGGTAGTGCGCCGGGGGCGCCTGGAGCCGCGGCGGCACCGCGCGGCAGCGCACCTCCGCCACCCCCACAGGGGCCCCCTTCGTACGGCTACCCGCAGGGCCCGGCCGCTGCGGGCGGGGCCGGTTTTCCGCAGGCGCCCGCGGGTTCTTCATACGGTTACCCACAGGCTCAGGCACCGGCTCCGGCCGCTCCCGGTTACGGCTATCCGCAGCCGCCGGACGGGGCTCCGCACGCGCCCCGGCCTCCCGCGGGTCCGGGTGCGCCGGGGCGGCCGCTCGCGCCGAACGCCGGTGACATAGCCGAGGCCGCGACGAGCAAGGCGGCGCCTCCGCCCCGTAGGGGGCGCGGCGCGGCCGGCGCGCCGCCTCCGCCGCCGGGTGCTCCGGGAGCCCCGGGTGCCCGTCCGGGGGGTGCGCCTGAGCCGTCCGCGCCGGCGGGCGGGTATGCGCCGACGCAGATGGTGTCCTCGGCGGGTCCGGGCGGTCCTGGCGGACCTGAGGGACAGGTGCCCGGTGCGCCGGGCGGCCAGGGCGGCAGGCCGCCGGGCGATGTCCATCACGCGGCCACGATGTTGGCCGACCCGAGCGGCATGGGCGGGGGCGCCCCCGGCATGCCCGGTGCGCCGAACGCTCCCGCCCCGGGTGTGCCGAACCCGCCCGGCGCTCCCGGAGCACCGGCCGCTCCCGGCGTACGCCCCGCGGTGGGCGCCCCGCAGCCCCCGCATGCGCCAGGCGCGCCTTTCGCCCCCGGCGCTCCGCAACCGCAGGGCGCCCCCGGTGGTGCGCACGGAGCGGTTCACCACGCGGAGACCGTGCTCGCCGCACCCCCGGTGGGTGTCCCGGGTGTCCCCGGTGTCCCTGGCGCTCCCGGTACGCCGCCGGGTGCCCCGCCGATGCCGCCGCCGATGCCGGCCGGTGCCATGCCGCCGCCTTCCGGGCAGCCGGTGCCCGGTGGGCCGCCGCCCGCGTACGGCTACCCGCAGCAGGGTCAGCCGACGGTCGGTCCCGGCTACCAGGCGGTGCTGCGCTACCGGGCGCAGGACGGCTCGGAGCAGCAGCTGATCCGGCGTTCGGCGCCGGGCACACCGCACCCGGAGTGGCAGATCTACCACGAGCTGCGGGCCATGAACGTGCCGCCGGACCAGGTGCTGGAGCTGCACACGGAGCTGGAGTCGTGCGAGCTGCCGGGTGCCTACTGCGCGCGGATGATCCGGGAGCAGTGGCCGCAGGCGCGGCTGGCGAGCATCGCGCCGTACGGCACGGACCACGCGAGCCGGCAGCAGGGGATGCGGCAGTTGCTGGCGCACCAGGGTGAGCTGCACCAGGTGGCCGCGGGTCCCGCGCGGCCCGCGCCGGTGCGGGCGCCGTTGCCCCAGGTGCAGGCGGCGCCGCCGATCCCGCCGGAGGCGATCGCGCAGGAGCTGGGCGCGGCGTTCGGTCCCGGCGTGTTCCGGTTCGAGCAGGCGGCGGTGTCACGGCAGGGCGTCCCGCCGATCGTGGCGCACACGCTGGTGGCCGCGGGGCTGCCGTTGGACATGGGGCCGTTCTTCTGGGCGCAGGCCCAGCCGGGCCGTCCGGTGCCGACGCTGGCGGAGCTGGCGCAGGAGCGCGGGGTGCGGCCGGCGCCGGACGCGGGGTCGTACCTCGTCATGGGCACCGACTTCGGCAAGGCGCTCTGTGTGCAGTACGGCACCGCGAACATCGTGGCGGTTCCGGTGGAGGCCGGGCCGGGCGGGACGTCCGTGCCGCCGCAGTTCGTCAACACCGGGCTGCCGGAGTTCGCCCGCTGCCTGGCGCTGCTGGGCCGGATGTGGCGGCTCAGGTTCGGCCTGAACCAGGAGCAGGCGGGTCGCTGGACCGTCGACTTCCAGGCTCAGCTGGCCTCCCTGGACCCGGCGGCGCTGGGATCGCCGGAGAGCTGGTGGTCGGTGCTGCTGGAACAGATGTGGGACGGGCTGCTGTAGGGCGGCGGCAGGAGAACGACCGGTGGGCCGGTCCGGACGGGTGTCCGGGCCGGCCCGCGTCGTGTTCCCGGAGGGCGCGCGACTGAACCCGTGCGCCCCCTGATGCGCTTGTGTGCCCAGGTGTGCCGTGGGGTGCTTCGGCCGTGACATCTCTGCGGAGTGTCGCGTTATGAACACTTACGTCCCATCCATCAAGATGTGCGCGAAATCATCATTTCTCGCGGTCCGGTGGAGAGGGGTTCCCAGGGTGAGCAACGCGTCGATGCCGTCGTACGGCTTTGCGACCGTCCGAGGGCGTGGCTACCGCCCCGAGCAGGTCGACTCGTTCCTGGCCGCGCTCTGCGAGGACCGGGACGCGGCCTGGGAGCGTGCCGCTCGGCTCACCGTGCTCGCCAAGGACATGGGTGCGGAGGCCGAGCGGCTGCGTGTCGCCGTCGAACAGCTCCCGCCCCAGTCCTACGAGGCCCTCGGGGACCGTGCGCAGCGGGTGTTCCGGCTGGTGCAGGACGAGGCGGCGGCCCTGCGGGACAACGCCCGGCGGGCGCTGACGGACGGCGCCGTGCAGTGCGAGGAGAGCGTCGAGAACGCGCTCAGGACGGCGCAGGAACAGGCCGACGCGCTCCGCGCCGACACCGAGGAACGCGCCCGCCAGCTGCTCCTCGCCGCGCGTGCCGAGGCGGACGACATCCGTATCGGCGCCCGCCTCGACGTCAAGGAGTGGCGCGGTGAGGCCCTGGCGGCGTTGCGCGAGGTGCGCCAGCGCACCACGGCGATGCTCGCGGAACAGGCCAGGCAGCATGCCGAGCGGTGGGCCGAGGCGGAGCGCGAGGAGGTCGCGAGCGCCGCCGCGGTCGACGCGCACAACGCCGAGCGCATCGCCCGCGCGGAGGCGGCCCTCGCCGAGGCGGAGCGGGCCCTGGAAGAGGCGGAGGAGTCGGCGCGCCGTTCGGAGGAGGAGGCGCACGCGCGGGCCGCCGAGATCCTCACGGAGGCGCGGCTGCGTGAGGAACGCATCGCGCGGGAGACCGAACGGGTGCTGCGCGAGCACGGCGAGACCTGGGACGACGTCCAGGCGCACATGGACCACATGCGGGACAGCCTCATGACCCTGACGGGGCGCGCGGCGGCGGAGTAGCGCGCTCACGCCCCGGAAGATCGCCGTGGTGACGGTGGTGAGGAGCAGGGTCTCCGCGGTCGACACGTCGGTTCCGAAGGCCGCGCGGGCGGTCGGCATGCGCTTGCTTCATCGGAACCTCTCTGGCCTCGGGTGTAATCCGCGTTGACCGTGGGGCGGGAGGCAGTTCCCGGGGTCGAGGGTGGAGCCGGACCCCTAGAAGGTCTCCACCCGGCGGTGGAGGACCCCTAGGGGGTTCTCCGTACTACGGCTCGGGGAGGGTTCGTACCCCCGGAGGACGAGACGGCGCCCCCGTCGTCCTTAACCTGGCTTTACGCCGCGGGGGGCGGCTGACCGAACCCGCGGAGGTGGGGTTTTCCCCCGGGAAAGACGGGGCTTCGCACCAGCGCGGAGCGACCCCGCCGACCGCGAGACTCATCGACGTACCGACCGCTTCGCAGCGGAGCACGGCACCGTGCTGTGCCTTCGCTGACCGACTTAGGAGACATACCGTGACATCGGCTGTGACCATTCCCAGGCACGGGGGTACTGGAGGGCGTACGGCCGTTGCCGCGCGGGCGCGGCAGGTCGTCAAGGCGTACGGGTCCGGGGAGACCCGGGTCGTCGCCCTGGACCACGTCGACGTGGACATCGCGCGGGGGCAGTTCACCGCGATCATGGGCCCCTCGGGGTCCGGCAAGTCCACCCTGATGCACTGCCTCGCCGGGCTCGACACCGTGACCAGCGGTCAGATCCACCTGGACGAGACCGAGATCACCGGCCTGAAGGACAAGAAGCTCACCAAGCTGCGCCGGGACCGGATCGGCTTCATCTTCCAGGCGTTCAACCTGCTGCCGACGCTGAACGCGCTGGAGAACATCACGCTCCCCATGGACATAGCAGGCCGCAAGCCCGACAAGGAGTGGCTGGAGCGCGTGGTCACCACCGTGGGGCTCGCGGACCGGCTCAAGCACCGCCCCACCCAGCTCTCGGGCGGTCAGCAGCAGCGCGTGGCCGTGGCGCGCGCCCTCGCCGCCCGTCCCGAGATCATCTTCGGTGACGAGCCGACCGGGAACCTCGACTCCCGCGCGGGCGCGGAGGTCCTCGGCTTCCTGCGCCGCTCCGTGGACGAACTGGGCCAGACGATCGTCATGGTCACCCACGACCCGGTCGCCGCCTCCTACGCCGACCGCGTGGTCTTCCTCGCCGACGGCCGGATCGTCGACGAGATGTTCGAGCCGACCGCCGACACCGTCCTCGACCGCATGAAGGACTTCGACGCCCGGGGACGCACGTCATGACCGTCCTGAAGACCTCGATGCGCAACTTCTTCGCGCACAAGGGCCGGATGGCCCTGTCGGCGGTCGCCGTGCTGCTGTCGGTGGCGTTCGTGTGCGGCACGCTGGTGTTCACCGACACGATGAACACGACGTTCGACAAGCTGTTCGCGGCCACCTCGTCCGACGTGACGGTCAGTGCCGAGAGCGCCTCCGACAGCGGTCAGACCACCTCCGACAACGGCAGGCCGCCGGTCATGCCCGCCTCGGTGGTGACGAAGGTCCGCGCGGCGCACGGTGTCGAGACGGCCGAGGGCACGGTCTTCTCGACGTCCGTGACCGTCGTCGACGCCCAGAAGGACAGCCTGTCGCCGTCCAGCGGCGCGCCGACCATCGTGGGCAGCTGGAACTCCAACGACGCCCGCACCATGAAGATCACCTCCGGTGCGGCGCCGAAGAACGCCGGCCAGGTCATGGTGGACGCCGACACCGCCGACAAGCACCACCTGAAGCTGGGCGACGAGATCGGCGTGATCAGCGCGGTCGGCACCCACACCGCGAGGATCTCCGGCATAGCCGACTTCACCGTCACCAACCCCGGTGCCGCGATCTTCTACCTGGACACGAGGACCGCGCAGCAAACCCTCGTCGGACGGACCGGTGTCTTCACCAACGTCAACGTGACCGCGGCACCCGGCGTGACCGACCCGCAGCTGAAGCGGAACGTGCTCGCCGAACTCGGCACCGCCTACAAGGTGCAGACCGCCAAGGAGAGCGCCGACGCCAACCAGAAGGACGTCGAGAGCTTCATGGACGTCATGAAGTACGCGATGCTCGGCTTCGCCGGGATCGCCTTCCTGGTCGGCATCTTCCTGATCATCAACACCTTCTCCATGCTGGTCGCCCAGCGCACCCGCGAGATCGGCCTGATGCGGGCCATCGGCGCGGGCCGCCGCCAGGTCAACCGCTCCGTGCTCGTCGAGGCACTGCTGCTCGGCCTGGTCGGCTCGGTCCTGGGCGTCGGCGCGGGCGTCGGCATAGCCGTCGGCCTGATGAAGCTCATGGGCTCCATGGGCATGCACCTGTCGACCAGTGATCTGACGGTCGCCTGGACGACTCCGGTCGTCGGCCTCGTCCTCGGCGTCGTCGTCACCGTCCTCGCCGCCTACCTGCCCGCGCGGCGCGCCGGCAAGGTCTCCCCGATGGCCGCGCTGCGCGACGCGGGCGCACCCGCCGACGCCAGGGCGAGCCTCGTACGCGCCCTGGTCGGCCTCCTGATGACCGCAGGCGGCGGCTACGGCCTGTGGCTGGCCTCCACCGCCGACAAGGCCAAGGAGGGCTCGCTCTGGCTCGGCCTCGGCATCGTGCTCTCCCTCATCGGGTTCGTCGTCGTCGGCCCGCTGCTCGCGGGCGGTGTCGTACGGGTCCTGGGCGCCGTCCTGCTGCGGATGTTCGGCCCCGTCGGACGCATGGCCGAACGCAACGCGCTGCGCAACCCGCGCCGCACCGGCGCCACCGGCGCCGCCCTGATGATCGGCCTCGCCCTGGTCGCCTGCCTCTCGGTGGTCGGCTCCTCCATGGTCGCCTCCGCCTCCGACCAGCTCGACAAGACCGTCGGCACCGACTTCATCATCCAGTCCGACAGCGGCCAGCGGGTCACCCCGCAGGCGGTCAGGGCCGTCAAGGACGTACCCGGCCTCGCCCGGGTCACCGAGTACCGCACCACCACCGCCGACTACACCACCCCCGACGGCAGGACGCTCAAGGACACCGACATCACGGCGGCCGACCCGACCTACGCGACCGACCTGCGCACCAAGACGGTCGCCGGCGACCTCAAGGACGCCTACCTGCCCGACTCGATGTCCGTGCACCAGAAGTTCGCCGAGGCCCACGGCATCCACCTCGGCTCGAAGATCACCGTCAGGTTCAAGGACGGCGGCACCGCGCACCTCACGGTCCGCGCGATCACCAGCAGCGACGTCGTCATCGACCAGGGCGCCAAGTACACCTCCATCGCCACCCTCGCCCAGTACGTCCCGGCCGACCGGATGCCGCTCGACCAGCTGGTCTTCGCCACCGCCAAGGACGGACAGCAGGACAGCGCCTACAAGGCGCTCAAGACCGCGCTGCACGACTACCCGCAGTACACCGTGCGCGACCAGACCGACTACAAGCAGGCGCTGAAGGACCAGATCGGCCAGCTGCTGAACCTGATCTACGGCCTGCTCGCCCTGGCGATCATCGTCGCGGTCCTCGGTGTCGTGAACACCCTGGCCCTGTCGGTCGTCGAGCGGACCCGGGAGATCGGCCTCATGCGGGCCATCGGACTCTCCCGCCGCCAGCTGCGCCGCATGATCCGCATGGAGTCCGTGGTGATCGCTCTGTTCGGCGCCCTGCTGGGCCTCGGACTCGGCATGGGCTGGGGCGCGACGGCCCAGCAGCTGCTCGCCCTGCAGGGCCTGAAGGTCCTGGAGATCCCCTGGCCCACGATCACCGGGGTCTTCGTCGGATCGGCCTTCGTGGGCCTGTTCGCCGCCCTGGTCCCGGCGTTCCGCGCGGGCCGCATGAACGTCCTGAACGCGATCGCGACGGACTGACGGGACGCGGACCCAGACCACCGCATACGGGGGTTGCGGGGGAACGCCCGGCGCCGGGAAGTCCTGGAGCACGTCTTGGACAAGGGCATCGTCATCGCCGGC
>NZ_JBEYFC010000272.1:0-11764 GCF_040634175.1 Streptomyces sp. NPDC007162 | reverse complement strand
GGGCACGGCCGGATTCCTGGCCGGCAGCGCGCTCGCGCTCATGGGCATCGCCGTCAGCAACGTACTGATGCCGGTCATCGTCAAGATAGGCGTCGGTGGCCGGGTCGTCGAGTGCGGCGCGGAAGTGCCGTTCCGCCCCGTCGGCGTCGGTCAGCAGCGCGGCGGCCCGGCTCAGCACGGCCGCCAGACGGGGTGAGGGGTCGGGCTTCAGGACGTGTGCCACGGCGTCGACCACCGCGCGGGCGTCGTCCGCCCGTCCGGCGCGCACCGCCGCGGCCGCCAGGTCGCCGAGGCCGTAGAGCGAGGCGTGGTAGTGGACGGGCGCGGGGCGGAAGTCCCGGGTGAACGTCGCCCGCAGCTGCTCGTAGGCGTCCGCGTGGTCGCCCGCGACGAACGCGGCCATGCCCACGGCGTGCCGGTGCCGGACCTGAAGGCTCAGCGAGCGGCGCAGGTCCGCGCCGTGGACGGCCTCCGCCGCCTGCGTCCGGGCCGTCGCGTGGTCGCCGCGCAGCGCGCTCAGGGTGGCCCGCAGGACACGGGCGCCCACCGTCACGTTGTCGGCGCCCGCCTCCGTCGCCATCCAGAACGCCTCGTCCGCCGCGTCCTGCGCCGCCGCCCAGGAGCCGTTCTCGAACAGCGCGAGGGCGAGCGCCTGGGTGACGGTCGCGTTGGTACCCGCGCTGCCGGCCCGCCGCAACAGGTCCATGGTGCGCCCGAGGATGCGCACCGCCTGCTCGGTCTCGTCCAGGATCCAGGTCGTGCCGCCCAGCGCGGTGAGGTTCCCGAGGGTCTCCGCCCCGGCCAGGGCGGCGAGTCCCTCCTCCAGCTGCCGTATCAGCAGCGGCCGTTCGCGATGCGGATCGACGACCGCCCGGACCCAGGCGCGGCCCGCCGGGTCGCCGTCCCCGTCGATCAGGCCGCCGATCCGGCGGAGCTCCTCCCGGTAATGGGGCGCACCGGAGTTGTAGACGGACGTCGCGGCGGTGCTCAGGGCGTCCAGGGCCAGGCCCGGAGCCGGCGCCGTGCAGGCCTCGGCGACGCCGAGGAGCAGCGTCAGCGCCTCCTCGTGGCGGAGGGTCACCCCGAGGGCCCAGCCGCCCAGCAGCGAGGCCTCGGCACGCAGCCGGGGATCCTCGGTGATCCCACCGACCCGGCCGCTCATCTCGCCGACCCACTGCGGATGGCCGGCGAACATCGCCGCCTGGGCGGCCGTCAGCAGCCGCCGGGCGCGCAGGTCCGGCGCCGGGGTCAGCTCGGCGGCGCGTTCCAGCGCGGTCGCGGCCGCCGCGTACCCGCCCCGGTCCCGGGCCCGTTCGGCGCTCTCGGCCAGGGCGTCGGCGACCTCCGCGTCCTGGCCGGTGGCCGCGGCGGCCAGCTGCCAGGCCCGGCGGTCGGGCTCCTCGGTCAGCGCGGCGGCCAGTGCGAGATGCGCCTGCCGGCGCTCGTGGAAGGACGCCGCGTGGTAGACGGCCGAACGCACCAGCGGGTGCCGCGGCAGCACCCTGCCGTCCGCCACCCGCACCAGACCCGCCCGCTCGGCGGGGTCCAGCGCCGCTACGACGTCCAGATCCGGTGCGGCCCGTATCAGGTCGGCCAGTTGGGCCGCGCCGACCGCGGCCACCAGCAGCAGGGCCCGGCGGGTGGGCGCGGGCAGACCGGGCAGGTCGGCGGCGAACAGGTTCTCCAGCCGTGCGGTGAGCGGCAGCGCGGTACCCGCGGCACCCTGGCCGCCGCCCGCGCTCCGGCCGCGGGCCAGCGCACGGGGCAGCTCGATCAGGGCCAGCGGATTGCCGGCCGCCTGCCGGAGGATCTCGGCCCGTGCCTTGCCCCGGGGCGGATCCGGCTGCGCGTCCAGCAGCAGCCCGGCCGCGGTGCGGCTCAGCGGGCCCACGGTCACCTGGGGGAAGTCCCGGTCGAAGCGGGCCGGTACGCCGTCCTCGCGGGCGGCCAGCAGCAGCACCACCGGCCTGCCCTCCAGCCGCCGGGCGAGAAAGCCCAGCACGTCCACCGAACCGAGGTCCAGCCACTGGGCGTCGTCCACCAGCAGGAGCAACGGCCGGCGGGCAGCGGCCTCGGTGACCAGCCCGAGCACACCGACGCACAGGGACAGCTGGTCCAGCTTCAGCTCGTACCGTGCCCCGTCCGGACCGAAGGCGCGGTCCAGTGCCTCCCGCTGGGCCGCGGGCAGCCCGTCGCCGGGCAGCAGCGGGTGCAGCAACTGGTGCACCCCCGACAGACCGAGGCCCGTCTCCCCCTCGCTGCCGCGCACCCGCAGGATCCCCAGGCCCAGGTCCCGGCCCCGCTCGGCCGCCCGGTCGACGAGGGTGCTCTTGCCCGCCCCCGGCTCCCCGGTCAGCACCAGCACCTGCGGACCGCTGCCGTCCACCGCCGCGAGCAGCCGGTCGAGGCGGGCCAGTTCGGCGGCCCGGCCCAGGATGCGCGGTTCGCGGGGATGGTCGGTGCCGCCGTGCATGAACGTCCTTCTCGTCTGTGCGCCCATATGGGTGAGGGGTAGGGCCGCTGGTGCGTCCATCCTGCCAGTGGCGACCGGCGTGACCGGTACCGCGGTGACTGGTCATATGACGGAAGCGGGCCGGCCGGGACTCCGCGAGGATTGCCCTGGCCAGGGAGAACGCACCGGCACGGGAGTACGTGAATGACGGCCCACCCACCCGAGGGGACCACGCGGGGCAGCCGGACCGCCCCGCTGGGCCGGGACGGCGAGATCGAGCGGATCCTGCGGTGCGTACGGCGCGAACCCGGCAGCCCGGGGACCCTGCTGCTCCTCGGCGACGAGGGGATCGGGCGTACGACGCTGCTCCGGCACGTCCGGGAGCGGGCCGGGGCCGAGGGCGTACTGGTGCTGGCCGCGCAGGGCTGGGCCGGGGACCCGCGGCCCGTACCCGCCTGCCTGCGGCAGCTCCTCGCGTCGTCGCCGGCGGCGGACGACCGTGCGCCGCGGGCCGTACCACCGGGGGACGTGCACCCGGACGAGGCGGACCTGCCGGCAGCGGTGACGGCACTGCTCGACCGGCTCTGTGCCGCCCGGCCGGTGCTGGTGTGCGTGGACGACGCCGACCTGTGCGACCGCGCCTTCCTGGACACGCTGTTCACCGCGGCCCGGTTGCTGGCCGGCCGTGCGCTGACGCTCCTGCTCGGCGTCCGCCACGAGGCGGCCCTGCCCGTACCGCCACCCGGTACCGAGACCCTGCGGCTGGGCCCCCTGGACGACGCCGCGGCAGCCGCCCTCCTCGACAGGCAGCCGCTCCCGCCCACCGGCAGGCACCGCCTGGAGATCCTCGCCGAGGCCGCGGGCAACCCGCTGGCCCTCGTGGAACTCGGCCGCGCCGCGCGCGGCCCCGCGCAGGCGGTACGGCACGCGCCCGCGGAACACGTCT
The DNA here is from genome assembly GCF_040634175.1 of Streptomyces sp. NPDC007162. Lineage (NCBI taxonomy): Bacteria > Bacillati > Actinomycetota > Actinomycetes > Kitasatosporales > Streptomycetaceae > Streptomyces > Streptomyces sp. NPDC007162. The sequence goes on along the minus strand of NZ_JBEYFC010000272.1, from coordinate 8,366 downwards.
TCGGCGTACGACTCGACGCGCTCCCCGCCGGGACGAGCCGGGCCCTGCTGTACGCGGCGGCCGCGGAGCCGGACGAGGGCGTCGCCGCCGTCATGGCCGCCCTGGGCGCCGGCGATCTCGCGGTGTGGGCGCCGGCGGAGGCCGCCGGGCTGGTCGTGCTCGCCGAGGACCGGTTCGACTTCCGGCATCCGCTGGCGCGGTCGGCCGCCTATCTGCGCCGTCCCGCGGCCGAGCGCCAGCGCGCACACCGCGACCTCGCGGAGGTCGCCGCCCGGCCCGAGGCCAGGGCACGCCACCTGGCCGCCGCTACCGTGGGGGCGGACGCGTCCGTCGCGGCGGCGCTGGAGGGGTCCGCCTGGCGGCACGGGGACGCGGTGCGGGCCGCGCGCGACCTGGAGCAGGCGGCGCGGCTCAGTCCGGGGCGCCCGGAACGCGCCCGCCGGCTCGCCGCGGCACTGACGGCGGCGTTCGCGGTGGGGGATCCCGGCTGGACACGGGAGCTGTACGGACGGCTCGCCCAGGAGGACGCCGACCCGGAACTCCTGTGCGTGGCGGCCGGGGCCCTGGCCTCCGCCCTCTCCCACGAGTCCGCCCAGCGCGAGGCGTTCGAGCTGCTGACCGCCGCCTCGGAGCACTTCCCCGCCCTCGACCCGGCCCTCGCCCTCACCCTCACGACCCTGGCCGCCGGCATCACCGCCCGCTCAGGCCTGCCGGAACACAGGGCGACCCTGCCGACCTTGCTCGACCACGCGCGCCGGCCCCCCGGAACCGGGTGCCCCGAAGGGGTCGAGCAGACCGAGGGGGTCGGGGAGAGTGCGAGGGGCGAGGGGGGCGCTGGGGCTGGTGAGGCCGAACCTGGTCGGCTCGGGACGGGCCGGTTCGACGGTGTTCGGCAGGCTGGTGCGGCCGGGGTGGCCGACCGGGATCGGCAGGTTGACGCGGTTGACGGGGCTCTGCAGGCCGGCGGGGTTGGTGCGGCTGACGGGACGTGGCTGGTCCAGGGGGAGGGGCCGTTGGCCGGGCTGGACTCCTCGGGGGCTCGGCGGGCCATGGGGGCGCTGGTCGGTGTGGTGGGGCGGCCCGAGACCGCCAGTGGAGTGCTGGCCGGGCTCGGGCGGCCACGGCGGACCCCGCTCGGCGGTCCGGACGCACCGGTCGTCCGGACCGTTCTCGCCGCGGTGGCGCACCACGCCGACGAGGCGGACGCGTACCTGGGGCGGTCGCGCACGGCCGACGACCGGCTGAGGGCCGACCGCGCCTTCGGACTGCGCGGCTGGTCGGTCGTCCCGCACGTGGACACCCTGCTGGCCGTCGGGCGGTTCACCGAGGCCGGGGCCGTCATCGAGGCCGCCCTCGCCGAGGCCGCCGTCCTGCGGCTGCCGGGCCTGACGGCCGACCTGGAGGCACAGGCCCTGACCCTGTGGGCGCTGCGCGGCGCCACCTCCCCGGAACCCCGCCTCACCCCGTCCGTCTGGCGTGCCGTCTGCCTTCAGGAGAACCGGGCCACCCACGCCCGGCTGCTGCGCGCCCGCGGCCTCGTCGCCGTCCTGCGCGGGGACATGGAGGACGGCTGGCGACACCTGCGCGGTCTGTTCACCGCCGACGGATCGTCCCTGCACCCCCACCTGTCGGCCCGCGGCATCGCCGAACTCGCCGTCACCGCCCAGCGCACCGGCCGCCCGGCCGAGGCCCTGCCGATCCTGGAGCGGGTCCGGGCGGCCCAGGGCGACCGCCCGAGCACCAGGATGACCCTGCTGCTGCACCACGCCACCGCCCTGGTCGGGCCGGAGAGCGAGGCCGAGCAGCACTACCAGCTCGCCCTCGTCAACCACGGCGCGAACCGCTGGCCCTGGGAGTGCGCGCACGTCCGCCTCACCTACGCGATCTGGCTGCGCCGGTCCCGCCGCACCCGGGAGGCGCGCCGGCAGCTGACCACCGTCCTGGAGAGCGCCGAACACCTCGGCGCGGGCACCCTCGCGGACGCCGCCCACCGCGAACTGCGCGCCAGCGGCGCCGCACCGGCCCCCGAAGGCGCCGGTCCGCTGGAGCAACTGACCGCTCAGCAGCGGCAGATCGTCCAGCTCGTGGCCGGCGGCCTGTCGAACCGGGAGATCGGTGAGCGGCTCTTCCTCTCGCCGCGTACCGTGGGCTCGCACCTGTACAAGGTGTATCCCATACTCGGCATCAGCAGCCGCCACCAGCTCCGTGACCTGGTGCAGGGCCGGTGAGCGGGCCGACGGAGCGCGGCCGGAGGAGAGCCCGTGACACCAGAACCCCGGCCGGACCGACGCTCATGACGTCGGGACACCGGTCGCGGGAGTGCCCGTGACATCCGGCCGGCCGGCCGCGGCCGTCGTCCTCGACCAGGCCGTACGGCGCCTGCTCGGCGCCGCCGCCGCACCGCCCGCCCTCGACGACCTCGGCCCGGACACCGCACGGCAGGCGCTGCGGGAGACACAGGCCGACCGGTTCGAGGACTTCGCGGTGGACGCGGTCTTCCGCACGGCACCGGTCGGCCCGTCCGGGCTGCTCGGCTTCTGGACGGTCCGCCCGGCGGGGGTGCCGGGACCGCTCCCGGTCCTGCTGTACCTGCACGGCGGCCGCTGGACCCTGGGCGACGCGCAGACCCACGCCCGGCTCGTCAGCGAACTCGTCACCGACGCCGGCGTGTGCGCCGTCGTCCCCGAGTACAGCCGCACCCCCGAGGCCCGCTACCCGGTGGCCCTCGAAGAGTGCTACGCCCTGCTGAGCTGGGTGGTCTCCCAGGCCCGCGAACTCGCGCTGGACCCCGGCCGGCTGGCGGTGGCCGGGGACTGCGCCGGTGCCACCCTCGCCGCCGCCGTGACCATGCTGGCCAAGCTCCGGGGCGGCCCGGAGATCGCCGCGCAGCTCCTCTACTACCCGCTCACCGACGCCCGTTGCGACAGCGCCTCGCAACACCGGTTCGCCACCGGCCACCTGCTCACCCGCCGGGCACTGCGCGCCTACTGGGCGAGGTACGTCACCGACCCGGCCCGGCGCGCCGAACCCACCGCGGTGCCGCTGCGCGCCCGCCCGCAGGAGCTGGCGGGACTGCCGCCCGCCCTGGTCGTCACCGCCGAGGCCGACGTGGCCAGGGACGAGGGCGAACAGTACGCGCGGCTGCTGTCCGAGGCGGGCGTCGAGGCACTGTCCGTACGGTTCCTCGGCACCGTCCACGACTTCGTGGCGCTGCACGCCCTGGCCGACAGCGAGACCACCAGGGCCGCGATCCGCACCGGCAGCGCCTTCCTGCGCACCCGACTGCACCCCGCGCGGCCACCCGGGACGGGAGCCACCGCGGTGGCCGCAGCGACCAGCGCGGCCACCGAGGACCAGTCGGGCGACTGATGCGCAGGCGCGCGCCGCCGGGTGAAGCTGACACCATGCCGACCGTCATCGACTCCCCCGAGGAGAGCCCCCGCACCAGGGTGCTGACCACGCGCTCGGTGCCGCCGGGCGAGAGCCTGGACTACTGGCACGACGCCGTGCTCGACACCCTGGTGGGGATGGACATCGCCACCGAGGACCGCACCTACGACGCCACCCTGCGCACCGACCGCCTCGGCGAGCTGCAGATCACCACGGTGGAGGCCGACCCCGGCGTGGTCCACCGCGCGCCGCGCTTCATCGCCCGCGGCGACGGACAGCAGGTCTTCGTGGCCGTCCAGAGCACCGGTCGCGCCCGGGCCGAACAGGACGGCCGCAGCACCGAGCTGCGGGCCGGGGACATCGGTTTCTTCGAGACCGTACGGCCCTTCCGCGCCGCCTTCCCGGAACGCTTCCGGATGCGGATCTTCGCGGTGCCGCGGCGTCTGCTGGACCTCCCGGAGGCCGAGCTGCGGCGGCTCACCGGCCGCGCGATACGCCCCGGCGGAGGCCTCCCCGCCCTGCTCGCGCCGTTCCTGGAACAGCTGGCGGACACCTCCGAGTCGTACCCGACACCGACGGCCGAGCGACTGGCCGGGAGCGTCATCGACCTGGTGGCGGCCACCGCGGCGGACCAGCTCGCGCAGGACCCCGCCGAACTGCCCGGCGCCGACGGTGTCCTGCTGCTGCGCGTCAGGACGTACATCCGCTGGCAGCTGTCCGACCCCGGGCTGAGCCCGGCCGGCATCGCCCGGGCGCACGGCATCTCGGTCCGCTACCTGCACCGGCTGTTCCAGGACGAGGACACCACCGTGTGCCGGTTCATCCGCGAACTGCGGCTGCGGGAGTGCCGCCGGGAGATCGCCGCGCAGCCGCCCGGCTCCGTCGACCTGGGCCGGGTCGCCCGGCGCTGGGGCTTCAGCGGCCCCGCCGGCTTCGGCAAGGCCTTCCGCACCGCCTACGGACTGTCCCCGACCGACTGGCTGGACCGGGTACGGGCGGGCGGGGCGCCATGCTGACCGCGGTCACCTGTGCCGCCCGGGAACCGGCACCCGACGAGCGCCTCGCCGCCTGGCAGCGAGCCCTGTCACGGACCTTCGTGGACGTCGAGGTCGGCGTGGCGCGCGACCGCCCGTGGACCGGCACCCTGGCCGCCGAACGCCTGGGCGCCCTCCAGATCGCCACCGAGGAGTTCGGACCCGGCGCGATCCTGCGCGACGCCCGCACCGTCGCCGCCGACCCGCGCACCCACATCCTGGTCCGACGGCAGCTGGACGGCACCGCCCTGCTGCTCCAGGACGGCCGCACCGCCGAACTCACGCCCGGGCAACTGGCGTTCCACGACGCCCGCCGCCCGTTCCGCGTCGTGCTCCCGCAACAGCAGCGGGCGCGGGTCCTCATGGTGCCCCGCGCCCTGCTGCGCCTGGAGGAACGGCAGCTGCACGCCCTCACGGCCACCGTGGTGGACGCCACCGCCGGGGGAGCGGCGGCGCTGCTGCTGCCGCTGCTCGACGGGCTGGTCGACGAGGTCGCGCGGGCCGGCGTGTTCCGGCGCGAGCAACTCGCCCGTGCCGTCCCGGAGATCCTGGCCACCCTCGCCGTCGAGCGGATCGGCGACCCGCCCGAGTCGGCCCTGTGGGAGCGGATCACGGCGTCGGTCCAGGCCCGGCTCGGCGAACCCGGCCTCGCCCCGCGGGACATCGCCGACCAGCACGCCATCTCGCTGCGCTACCTGCACCGGCTCTTCCAGCGGCACGGCACCACCATGGGGGCCTGGGTGCGGGCCCGTCGGCTGGCCGCGGCCCGTGCGGAACTCGCCGGACCCGGCGCCGCCCGGCGGCCGATCGCCGCGGTGGCGGCCCGCTGGGGGTTCACCAGCGCCTCCTACTTCAGCCGGGCCTTCCGGGAGACGTACGGGATGTCACCGGCGCAGTGGCGGAGGGCGGCGGCCGAGGGGGAGTGACGACAGTGCCCTGTCGTGCTCCGGGAGCGCACAGATTCACGATCGGCGGGCGGGACGGGGGCCGGCGTGCCGATACTTGGGGTCGACGGGGTGGGGCTGCCCCTTGGGAAAGATGGAGCGGACATGACCGACGAGGCGATGGGTGACGAGGTCTACCAGCCGGACGGTTCGGAGGTGCAGGACGACGCGGGGCTGCTGGACGCCGCGGACACCCTGGACTACCGGGCCGGCGAGGAGGCCCTGGACGAGGGTTACTCGCCGCCGGAGCGACCCTGGGCCGTGGAGCACACCGGTGTGACGGCGGCGGAGGCGCGGCGGGGCGAGACCCTGGACGAGCGCCTCGCCGAGGAGGTGCCGGACCTCGGTGTCCCGGAGGGCGACGGTATCGGCGACGCCTGGGACACGGACGGCGAGCTCCTCGACGACGAGGTCGGCGACTACCGTGCCGGACGGCTCCTCGCACCGGACGAGGGAACGCACGAGGTCACCGACTCCGACCTGTTCGCCTCCGACCGGGGTCTGGACGGCGCGGGCGCGTCGGCGGAGGAGGCCGCGATGCACGTGATCCCGGAGCCCGACACCTTCTGACGCGAGCCCCGACCCCGAGCGGCCCCGTAGCCCGTGGTCGGTTCGGGGCCGTGGTCGGTTCGAGCTCGGTGACCGGGGTCAGGGCCGACGGTCGGGTTCAGGTCTGGCGGTCAATCCAGGCCCCGTGGTCGGTTCAGGTGCCGTAGCAGGGCCGCGACCGCCGCCGGGGGCTCGCCGGGCGGTCGCACCACCATCACCTTCCAGCTCGGCGCGTACCGGGCGAACCGGTAGGCCGTCAGGTCCGGGAAGCGGTGGGCGATGGTCGGCGGCATGATGCAGACACCGAGGTCGGCCCGGACCAGTTCGGACGCGGCCACGATGTCGTTGACCTCGAAGGTCGTGGCGCGTTCGACGCCGGCCGCCCGGAACGAGCGGTCGGCCGCGTCCCGGATGGCCCACCCGGGGGTGAACTCCACCTGCGGCAGCTCGGCGATGTCGGCCAGGTCGACGGTGTCCTCCGGGCCGCTCACGGTGAGACTCCGGCGGGGCGAGGCCACCAGGACCATCTCCTCCCGGGACAGCAGCCTGGTCACCAGCCCGCGTTGCTGCTGCCGGTCCAGCGCCACCACCGCCAGGTCCACCGTGCCCTCGCGCAGCGCCTGCCGGATGTCGGTGACCGCGGCCTGCCGCAACCGGACGCCCACCCGTGGATGTTCGGCCCGCAGCGCGGCCAGCGCGAGGTGCAGGTCCGCCCAGACACCCTGCATCGTGCCGACCGTCACCCGGCCGCGCAGCTCGCCCCTGGCCGCGTCGACCGCCTCCCTGGCCGCCTCGGCGGCGCGCAGCGCCTGCCGGGCCGCCGGGACGAACGCCTCGCCGGCCGGGGTGAGCCCGACCCGGTGCGTGGTCCGGGTGAACAGGGCGGTGCCCAGCTCGCGTTCGAGGGCGCGGACCGTACCGGAGACGGCGGACTGGACCACGTGCAGCTGCCGTGCGGCCGCCGTGAACCCGCCCGCGTCCGCCACCGCGACCACGACTTCCATCTGCCGCAGGTCCATCATCCACTCCCACCGACACAGCACCCGCCCGAGCCGGACGACGGTCTCCGCCGCATCCTAGGCACGCCCACCGACTCCACCGGCGCACACCGCCGCCCCGCCCCCCGGCGCGGTTCCGTCAGCCAGTACAGGAGGGCCAGGGTCGGCAGGGCCGCGCCGAACAGGGTCACCGCGCCCCAGCCGGCCGCCCGGAAGGCGAGGGAGCCGAGCTGGGAGCCGAGGGCGCCGCCGATGAAGAAGATCGCGATGAAGGCGCTGTTCAGGCGGGCCCGCGCCAGGGGGTCAAGCTGGTAGACCGTGTGCTGTCCGAGGATCAGGGTGGTCTGCACCGCCATGTCGAGGGCGACGGCCGCGAGGCCGATCAGGACGACACTGTGCTGACCGAGACCGGCCACGGCGAAGGCCAGCGCGGCGACGCCGAGCGCGGCCCCGGTCATCGGCCGGGTCAACCCCCGGTCGGCCCAGTGCCCGGCCAGCGGTGCCACGGCCGCACCGGCCGCTCCGACCAGCGCGAACACCCCGACACCGACGGCGGAGTAGTGGAAACGCGGCCCGGTCAGGACGTACGAGACGGTGGTCCAGAAGGCGCTGAAGGCACCGAACATGGCCGCCTGGTAGAGGCCGCGGCGGAGCAGCACCGGATGCGTGCGCACCAGCGCGGCGGTGGAGCGCAGCACGTGGTGGTACGGCACGGACGTGGTCGGCGCGTGCCGCGGCAGGGCGGCGCGCAGGGCCACCGCCAGCAGAGCCATCAGCACGGCCGAGCCGAGGTAGACGACCCGCCAGCCGGCGATCCCGGCGACCAGGCTGCTGAGCGTGCGGGACAGGAGTATGCCGGTCAGCAGGCCGCTCATCACCCGGCCCACGACCCGGCCCCGGGCATGGTCGGGCGCCAGGCTCGCGGCGAACGGCACGAGGATCTGCGCCACCACGGACGTGGCACCGCTGACCAGCGAGGCGGCCAGCAGCATGGGGAACCCGGTCGCCAGACCAGCCGCCACCAGGGCGAGCGTGGTCACCGTCAGCAGGGCGGTGACCAGAGCGCGCTTCTCCAGCCGGTCGCCGAGCGGGACCAGGAAGACCATGCCGATCACATAGCCGACCTGGGTGAGCGTGATCAGCGCGCCCGCGGCGGACTCGCCGATGTGGAAGACCCCGCGCAGCTCGGACAGCAGCGGCTGGGCGTAGTACAGGTTGGCGACCGTCATCCCGGAGGCGACGGCGAACAGCGCGATCAGCCAGCCGGGCACCCCGTGGGCGGACTCGGCGGGTTCCTCCCGGCGCGGGGAGCTGACTTCGGACGACGACTGGGACACGGGGACCTTCCTCACAGGAGGCTGTGAACTCACGTACCCCCACAGCGCTGCGCCGCCCGCCGTGCTTCCCACCGCAGGGCGATGATCCGGGATGCCCGAGCAGCAGGACCGCCG
>NZ_JBEYFC010000271.1:0-11775 GCF_040634175.1 Streptomyces sp. NPDC007162 | reverse complement strand
AGCCAGTAGGCGAACATGTTCAGCCGCGGGAAGGCGACGTCAGGCGCGCCGATCTGGAGCGGCATGATCCAGTTCGTGAAGCCGGCGAACAGCGGTGTCGCGAACATCAGCAGCATGACGGTGCCGTGCATCGTGAACGCCTGGTTGTACTGCTCCTTGGAAAGGATCTGCAGGCCCGGCCGGGCGAGTTCGGCGCGCATGAGCAGCGCCATGACACCGCCGATCAGGAAGAACGCGAACGACGTCGTCAGATACAGCGTGCCGATGGTCTTGTGGTCGGTGGTGGTCAGCCACTTGACGACGACGTTTCCCGGCTGCCGCCCCCGGAGTGGTACTTCAGTCTCGTAGTAGTCGGGAGCCGGGTGCTCCGGTTCGTTGAGAACAGTCACGGGTTTGCTTCTCCAGACGCTGCGGGCCATCCGCGCCTTTGAGGCGAGTCACCGGTCATCCTTGCGGCTGCGGTCGGAAGAGGGGTCCCCGATCGGCCTCCGTACGGCCGATCGGGGACCCGGTACCCACGAGTGGAGCAATCAGGGGGCTACCTGCCGTAGCCCGCGGCGTTGATGTTGGCCTGTACGGCGTTCTCGGTGGCGTCCGAAGGGTAGCCGGAGGTCATGACGCCTTCGTAGAAGGTGCCTGCGGCGCCGTGGCTGTTGTCGCCGCCGATGCCGAGGATGATGGCGCCCTCCTTCTTCATGGGGTTGTAGCCGGAGACGTTGGGGCGGACCCCGTTGTAGAAGATGGACAGGGAGCCGGACTGGGCGTTGCCGCCGCGGATGGCCCACTTGTTCGGGCCGCCCTTGATGACGGCGGTGAGGTAGCGGTTGCTGATGGAGGGGTCGTTCGCGTTGTAGTGCTGGTTGACGCCGGAGAACAGACCGTTCTCCAGGTCGGCCATGATCCAGGGGCCGTTGCCGCTGCCGTACCCCCAGACCTTGATGTTGCCGAAGTAGATGGCCTCCATGGTGCCGTTGCCGTTGTCGCGGCTGTTGGTCTCGGCGTTGCCGTAGTCGAAGCAGCAGCCGCCGTTGTAGTGCGTGCCGTCCAGGACGGCGTACATGCCCTCCGGCTGGTCGCCCTTGGCGACTCCGTTGGTGCTGTTGTTGCGGTATCCGGTGCCGGGTGCGACGTAGACGCCGTAGGCCTTGTGGCCGGCGAGCGTGGTGGGTGCCGCGGTGGCGTTGGCGAGGTTGTCGTAGCCGCCCGCGGCGGGGCCGGAGAAGCCGCCGGGGGGTGCCTGGGTGAGGCGGTTGTTGCGGCCGGACTGGTCGTAGATCACGGTGACGAGACAGGTGGTGCCGGCGCAGAAGGAGTCCTGGGCGGCGGCGTTGGCGACGCCTCCGGCGCTGAGGACGCCGATGTCGCGAGTGGCGTTGTCGGATGCGCGCCGTACCTGGTAGAGCGGCCCGTTGTAGGAGGCGTACAACGCGCGGGTGGTGCTGTGGGCCGCCACGCAGGGGGTGCCGCCGGCGGCGTAGAGATCGCACGGCAGGGATGTGGCGGCGGGGGCGGCCGGCGCGGCCGGTGCCGTTCCGGTGAGCAGGCCGACGCTGAGCGCGGCGGTTGCTCCGGTGGCGAGCAGCGCGTGTCGCAGGGTGCGGGACCGTGGCTGAGGGGACATCGGTGAACTCCTTCGATGGTGGGGGGTGTTGCCCGGCCGGAGCCGGATGGGGACCTCAGAACCGGGTGAAGAACTTCCAGATCTCGGCCGGCACCCAGGCCCTGGAGCCGCTGTCGCCGCCCGTGCCGTCCTGGGGCGCCGCGATGTGGCCCTCGTCGAACGCGGCCCATTCGACGGGGTGCCCGGCCGAGCAGCCGGTGTAGGTGGTGACGCGGTGCGTCCGGCTGCCCTGGTCGGGCTCGGGCGGGTTCTGCGCCGCGCAGGTTGCCGCCCTGGTCGCCGTGCGTAGGAGGCGCCTTTGAGCGGGTCCGCAGACGAGTCTTCGAGCTTCTGAGCATGGACATGACAGAGGTGAAGCCATGGTGAACTCCGGAAGTATTCAGTGGCCCTTGCCTGCGCGTGCTGTGCGGAACGCATACATGTCCGACATATCGAACATCACTCCGAGTTTCGGACACTTTGGAATGATAGGAATCTCGTAGCGATCGTCAATGCCTGTCACAGGATTTTGTCTGGCGGGTTGACGAATGGCTGGGCCCGGCCGAGGAGAGTGGACTCGCAGCCTGTGCGAGAAGGCTCCCCCTGCCTGGTCCGGAAGGCTGGAGGTGCGGTGCGTGCCGGTGCCGGCGGTCCGTCGGCAGATCGGTCCGCCGGTATGGGGCCGGGTGCCCGCGCCCTGGTGTGCGCCCGAACCGGCTGGGGCGCACGGGGGGCGTCTGTCGGTCGAAAGGGCCCGGTCGCTCGCGTAGCGACGCCGGTGATGCGTTCCGCGGCGCCTCGCGGCACTGGTCGTGAGGTACCCGCAGGGGGGCGGCTCAGCTGACGCCCGGCTTCGGTCGGCCGCCACAGGCGGCCGTGTTCCGGGTCGTGGCCATGGCGCCCGGCCGCGCCCCTCGCTCGCGTTCTGTCTACGCAGTCATGGCTGCCGCGTCAAGACCTGCGGCTCCTGCTCTCACCCCCTCTCGCACATGAGCCGCTCTGCGCCCCGGACGCCCCGACGTTCAGGTTGCGAATCTGTTTCAGGCGCTTGACGGACGCCTTCTGACTGCGTAGACATGTCAGCGCAGTCAGAAATGCCCAGGACCGTCACAGGTCACGGACACCCGGAGTCACCATGAGGCGAGGCGCAGGACGGGGCGGGAGTTCCGGCGCACCGCGCAGCGTGGATGTGGCCCGGCTGGCGGGCGTCTCCCAGAAGACGGTGTCCCGGGTGTACAACGACGAGCCGTACGTGTCCGCGGAGGTACGCCGCCGGGTGCTGGAGGCCGGTGAGGAACTCGGTTTCCGGCTGAACAACGCGGCTCGCGCACTGGCCTCCGGACGCACCCGCTCCATCGGTGTGGTGACGCTGGGAACCGCCCTGTACGGGCCCGCCTCCCTGATCATGCTGGTGGAGCGCGCCGTACGGGACACCGGGTACGCCCTCCGCGTGGTCAACACCGTGGAAGGCGACCCGACCGGCGTCGCCGGTGCCGTCGACTCGCTCCTCGACCAGGGCGTGGACGGCATCATCATCTCCGAACCGATCGACGACGGTCACGGCGAGGACCTCTCCGCCCGCGGCGACGTACCGGTCCTCGTCCTCGGGGCGCCGCCCCTGTCCATGCCAAGGACGCTCGCCGCCGGAGTCGGCGCCGACCTGATGGCGCGTACGGCGACCGAGTACCTGCTGGAACTGGGGCACGAGACCGTCCACCACCTCGCAGGACCGCAGCGCTGGTACGCCGCCCGGGACCGGCTGGAGGGCTGGCGGTCGACGCTCGCCGCGCACGGCAGGCGGATACCGCCCGTGGTGGAGGGCGACTGGTCCGCCGCGACCGGCTACACGGCGGGTCGTGAACTGGCTGCCGACGACGACCTGACCGCGGTGTTCGCCGCCAACGACGACATGGCGATCGGGCTGGTCCGCGCGCTGGCGGAAGCCGGCCGACGTGTCCCCGAGGACGTCAGCGTCGTGGGCTTCGACGACATCCCGGTCGCCGCCTATGTCACCCCTCCGCTCACCACGATGCGTCAGCCTTTCGACACCGTGGCGCAGGAGGGGCTCAAACGTCTCGTGCACTCCATCGAGAACCCCGACGCGCCCCCCTTGCCGGCCAGTGAACCACCGGTCGACCTGGTGATCCGCGCCTCGACCGCACCCCCGCCGCCCCGGACGACCCCGGGCCGCGGCGGGTCGGCCGGCTCTGCTCCGAGTGGGGGCCGGCCCGGCCCGGCCCCGGGCGGAGGTGCGTCCGCGTACGACTGACCGGCACCGACAGGCCCGAGGAACCGCCTTCCTCACCGGGCAGGGAGCCGTGCGGCGAGCCGCCGTACGAAGCGCTGCTCCCGCCCACCGCTCCCCGGCCGCGCGTGAATCCTGTGCGGACACCCCGTCACACCGACGCCGCATCCCCTTCTCTCGGTCTTCTCAGCTCTCCTCCGCTCCACGGCGGCCGCCCAGCGGCGGCGCCGCAGTTCTCCGCTCCACCGTGACCTCCCCGTCCACCGGCCTCCGCCTCGACCGCAGGCGGACCTCCCGGCGGGCGGCGTCCGCTACGACGGGTCCCCGCGCCATGCCGGCATGCGTGCCCTGGCCGTCCGTTCGAGCCTGAGTAGCTCTCCTCACCCTCCCCGCGCACGCCTGTGCCGGCGTGCCCTTCCCTCAGCCATCGGCGGGAGTTCCCATGCACAGATCCGACTCCACCCCCAGCCAGTCCCAGATGAGCCGTCGGCTCCTGCTCACCGCCGCGGGAGCGGTCTCCCTGGGTGCCGCTCTCACCGCCTGCGGCGGCGGAGGTGGCGGCGGCTCCGCCACCTCGTCCGCCAAGCCGGTCAGCCAGGCCGACATCGACAAGGCGATGAAGACCCCGACCACGCTGACGTTCTGGACCTGGGTCCCGGACATCGACCAGGAGGTCGCGCTCTTCGAGAAGAAGTACCCGGCCATCAAGGTCAAGGTCGTCAACGCGGGCCAGGGCGTGCAGCACTACACCAAGCTGCGTACCGCGATCAAGGCCGGCAACGGTGCCCCGGACGTGGCGCAGATGGAGTACCAGGCCATCCCGACGTTCACGATCACGGACAGCCTGCTCGACCTGACCCCGTACGGCGCGGCCAAGCTCAAGGACACATTCGTCGACTGGACCTGGGGGCAGGTCAGCGGCTCCAAGGGCGAGATCTGGGCGATCCCGCAGGACACCGGCCCGATGGGCATGCTCTACCGGGCGGACATCTTCGACAAGCACGGCATCGAACCGCCCAAGACCTGGGACGACTTCGCGGCCGCCGCGCGCAAGCTGCACAAGGCCGACCCGGAGGTCTACCTGACCAACCTGGCCGGCAACGAGGCGGCCGCCTGGCACGGCCTGCTCTGGCAGGCGGGGGCCAAGCCCTACGCCACCGCCGGCAAGGGCGACGTCACCATCGACGTCGACGACGCGATCTCCAAGAAGCTCGCCGCCTACTGGGGCGGGCTGGCCCAGGACGGCGTGATCGGCGTCGAGCCCGACTTCACCGACGCCTGGTTCTCCGCGCTCAACAAGGGCAAGTACGCCACCTGGATCACCGCCGCCTGGGGGCCGGTCTTCCTCGCCGGCTCGGCCAAGTCCACCGCGGGCAAGTGGCGGGCCGCCCCGCTGCCGCAGTGGGACGCGTCGCAGCCGAGCTCGGGCAACTGGGGCGGCTCGACCAGCGCGGTCGTCAAGGAGACCAAGAACCCCATCGCGGCCGCGGTGTTCGCGCAGTTCCTCAACAGCGACCCGGACAGCGCGAAGCTGTTCAACACCAAGCAGTCGTTCTTCCCGGCGACCAAGCCACTGCTCTCGGACCCGGCTTTCACCGCCGACGCCCCCTCGTTCTACGGCGGCCAGAAGGTCAACCAGGTGTTCGCCGGGATCGGCAGGACGGTCAGCCCCGACTTCCAGTGGCCGCCGTTCCTGGACCAAGCCGTCACCGACTGGACGGAGACCGTCGGCACGGCTCTCACCAGGAAGAAGGACGCGGTCGCCGCGCTCGGTGCCTGGCAGACGCGCCTGACCACCTACGCCAAGGCCCAGGGCTTCACCGTCAAGTCCGCCTGATCCGCGGCGGGTTCCGTGCCCACGCCCGCACGCTTCGGCACGGAACCCGCCCCCCGGCCAGCCCTTCCCCCAAGAAAGGCCCGATGATGACTGCCACGACCGTGGCCTCCACCGAGGAGCCGCGCCGAGCGGGGCCCGAGCGCCGCCGCCTCGGTGGCCTGTGCCAAGGTGCGGCAGGTCCGCTGTTCGTCGCACCGTTCATGGTGCTGTTCCTGCTGATGTTCCTCGCCCCGCTCGGCTACGCCGCCTACCTCAGCCTGTTCCAGGAAAGACTCATCGGCGGCAACGCCTTCGTCGGGTTGGACAACTACCTGACGGCGCTGAAGGACCCCCTCCTGCGGGAAGGAGTGCTGAGGGTCGCCCAGTTCTTCGTCATCCAGGTCCCCCTCATGCTCCTGCTCGCCCTGGTCTTCGCGCTCGCGCTCGACAGCGGCCTGCTGCGGCTCGCGCGGGTGATCCGGCTCGGCATCTTCGTGCCCTACGCCGTCCCGAGCGTGGTCGCCACCCTCATGTGGGGCTACCTGTACGGGCCGGACTTCGGCCCCTTCGCCCAGCTGAGTCAGAAACTCGGCCTGCCCGCCCCGCACTTCCTCAGCGACGGCTGGCTGCTCGGAAGCCTGGCGAACATCGTGACCTGGGAGTTCGTCGGCTACAACATGATCATCCTGTACGCGGCGCTGCGGACCGTTCCGCAAGATCTCTACGAGGCCGCGGCGATGGACGGCGCAGGACCCTGGCGGATCGCCTGGTCCATCAAGCTCCCGGCACTGCGTCCCGCGCTGCTGCTCACCCTGCTGTTCTCCGTCATCGGCAGCTTCCAGCTGTTCAACGAGCCGAAGCTGCTCCAGCCCATCGCGCCCGACGTCATCGACAACTCCTACACCGCGAACCTCTACGCCTACTCCCTGGCCTTCACCGGTCAGCAGGTCAACTACTCGGCCGCGGTGTCCTTCCTCCTCGGCCTGGTCATCGTGATCTTCTCCTACGCCGTCCTGTTCGTCGCGAACCGCAGGAGGACCTCGTGACGACCGCGACGCCCCCGTCCACGTCCCGGCCGGCCCCGCGCGCCACCGCGACCGGCACACCGCGGACCGCCCGTGGCCGGCGCCGGCGATCCGCCGGACGCCGCAGCACCCCGCTGACCATCGTCATGCTGGCCGTCCTCGCGTACTTCCTGCTGCCGCTGTTCTGGCTCGCCGTCTCCTCGACCAAGAGCACCCAGGACCTCTTCACCAGCTTCGGCCTGTGGTTCTCGCACGCGCCGCAACTGCTGGAGAACGTCCACGAGACGCTCACGCACGACGACGGCGTCTTCCTGCACTGGCTGCTCAACACGGTCCTGTACTCCGTCGGCAGCGCACTCGGCGCCGCGCTCCTGGCGGCCGCCGCCGGCTACGGCTTCGCCAAGTACCGGTTCCGCGGCAACAGCGCGGCCTTCGCCCTCGTCCTGGGCGCCGTCATGATCCCGACGACCGCCCTCGCCATCCCCACCTATCTGCTCTTCGCGAAGGTGGACCTCGTCAACACCCCCTGGGCCGTCGTGCTGCCGTCGCTGGTCAGCCCGTTCGGCCTCTACCTCATGCGGATCTACGCCGCGGACGCCGTCCCGGACAGCCTCCTGGAGGCCGCACGCATCGACGGCGCGGGGGAACTGCGCATCTTCTTCACGATCGCGCTGCGTCTGCTGGCCCCGGGTCTGGTGACGGTCGTGCTCTTCACGCTCGTGGCGACCTGGAACAACTACTTCCTGCCGCTGATCATGCTGAACGACCCGAAGCTGTACCCCGTCACGGTCGGCCTCTCCTCCTGGGCGTCCCAGGCCTTCGGCGGCGGGAGCGGCGCGAACAGCAACATGCTCGCGCTCGTCGTCACCGGCTCCCTCATCTCCGTCATTCCGCTCGTCGTCGCCTTCCTGCTCCTGCAGCGGTACTGGCAGAGCGGTCTGGCCGCCGGCGGCGTCAAGCAGTGACAACCCGCCGACGACGGCGCCGACTCCCGGACCCGTCCCCCCAACGAATCCTCGGAGGTTCCCCCATGGCGGTTCTGCCCGCCCGCGTCCTCTTCGGCGCCGCGTACTACCACGAGTACACGCCCGCCTACGACCCCGAACTTCGGCCCGACGAACGGCTGAAGACCGACCTGGACCTGATGGCCGAGGCGAACTTCACCGTGATCCGGGTCGGTGAGTCGGTCTGGTCCACCTGGGAGCCCGAGAACGGCCGCTTCGACCTCGACTGGCTCCAGCCGGTCCTCGACGGCGCCCACGAACGCGGCATCTCCGTCGTCCTCGGCACCCCGACCTACGCGGTGCCGCCGTGGCTGGCCCGCCAGTACCCGGAGATCACGGGGGAGCGGCGGACCGGCGAACGCATCGGCTGGGGCGCACGCCAGGAGGTGGACTTCACGCACCCCGCGTTCCGCTTCCACGCCGAGCGGATCATCCGCAAGATCGTCGCCCGGTACGCCGACCACCCGGCGATCATCGGCTGGCAGGTCGACAACGAACCCGGCCTGCACCTCTTCCACAACCGCGGTGTCTTCCAGCGCTTCGTCGACCACCTGCGCGACACGTACGGCGACGTCGAGACCCTGAACCGCGAGTGGGGCCTGGTCTACTGGTCGCACCGGCTGTCCGACTGGTCGGACCTGTGGACGCCGGACGGCAACGAACAGCCGCAGTACGACGTCGCCTGGCGGGAGTTCCAGGCCCGGCAGGTCACCGAGTTCATCGGCTGGCAGGCCGACATCGTCCGCGAGTACGCGAGCCCCGAGCACTTCGTCACCACCTGCATCTCCTACACCCGCCAGGGCGTCGCGGACGACGAACTGGCCGCGCGGCTCGACATCGCCTCCGGCAACCCGTACTACGACATGCAGGACGGCCTCCTGCTGCCCGACCCCACCCCGGACGAGCACGAACAGATCTGGAAGACCAGCGGCCTCTGGTCGATGTACGAGACCGCGGACTGGATGTACTCCTCCCGCCAGGAACCCTTCCTGGTCACCGAGACCAACGCGAACTCCATCGGTTTCGCCTGGGACAACCGCCCGGGTTACGACGGCCAGTGGCGCCAGACGGCGTGGGCGCACGTGGCCCGGGGCGCGCGGATGATCGAGTACTGGCAGTGGCAGACCCTGCGCTTCGGCGCCGAGACCTACTGGGGCGGTGTCCTGCCGCACAGCGGGCGGCCCGGTCGCACGTACGCCGAAATCGCCCGCCTGGGCGCCGAGTTCGAGAAGGCCGGTCCGCTCGTCGCCGGGATCGAGCCGGACGCCGACATCACGATGGTGTACTCGACGCCGAGCAAGTGGCTGATGCAGAAGTACCCGCCGCTGGCCAAGCCGGACGGCGCCCCGGACCCCGCTGCCTACCACCGCATCTTCGACCCCTTCTACCGGGGCGCCTTCGACGCCGGCCGGCAGGTGCGCATCGTGCACGCCGCGCACCTGGTCGAGAACACGGCACCCGAGGAGGCCGCACACCGCCACCCGGTGCTGGTCGTGCCGGCGCTGTACATCGCCACCGACGCCGCCCTGGACTGGCTCACCTCCTATGCGCACGCCGGCGGCCACCTCGTGCTGGGCCCCCGCACCGGCTACGCCGACCACGAGGCCCGCGCCCGGATCGACCGGGCACCCGGCCGTCTCGCCGAAGCCGCAGGTGTCCACTACGACGAGTTCAGCAACCTGGTGGGGACCGTGCCCGTCCGCGGCGTGGACGGCGCACCGCTCGACGTGCCCGCCGACGCGACGGCGACGCACTGGGCCGAGGGGCTCACGCCCGTCGACGCCGAGGTGCTGGCCTCCTACGAGCACCCGCACTTCGGGCGCTGGCCCGCCGTCACCACCCGCGAACACGGCGCCGGCCGTGTCACCTGCGTGGGCACGGTCCCCGGCCGTGACCTCGCCCGGTCCCTGGCCGCCTGGGCGGCGCCGGACCCGTGCGGCGGCTGGCGGGACCTGCCCGAGTCCGTGACCGTCACGACCGGGACCTCGCCGGACGGGCGGCACGTCCACGTCGTCCACAACTGGAGCTGGGAGCCCGTACGGGTCCCGTCCCCGGTACCCCTGTCCGACGTCCTGAGCGGCGGCGACGTACCGGCCGGTGCGGAGCTGGACCTGGGTCCGTGGGACGTCCGCGTCCTCGTCGCCGGACATGACGGCACCACCCCGGACGCCTGAGGAAGGCGTCGTCCGCACCACCGTGATCGTCTTGAAGGAGGAGTCATGCGGAGAACAACCCTGGGAAGGGCGCTGGGAACCTTCGGTGCGGCCGCCGCGCTGCTGGCCGTCCCCGCGTCCGGCGCGCAGGCGTACAACCCGACCGGCGGGATCCTCTACCAGCTCGGCAGCGATGCGTGCCTGAAGGGGCGGGGCAACTGCGCGGTCTACCCGAAGACGGCCCAGCTGTCCGGCGGGCGGCTGGTGGCGTCGTTCGAGAAGTCCACTGTCGTACCGAACTCGGGCAGCGCCGACGGGCAGACCCTGCCGGTCTACAAGAGTGACGACGACGGGACGAGCTGGCAGCCGCTGTCGGAGGTCAAGGCGCCGGCGTACCTCTCCAAGGACCCCAGGTACGCCCGGTACACCAGCAACTGGACCAACCCCTACCTCTACGTGCTTCCGCGGAGCGTCGGCGGGCTGAAGGCCGGCACGCTCCTGCTGGCGAGTGTCGTCTCCGGTGACGACGCCTACTACAAGGAGCACAAGGCGGCCGACCCGAACTGGACCCCGTCCAACGACGGCGACCGCAGCGACCTGGCCATCGCCCTGTTCGCCAGTACCGACCAGGGCAGCAGCTGGAAGGTCCTCAACGTCGTCGCCGCCGGAGGATGGCAGGGCGGCAGCGCGGGCGCGATCGGGCAGAACGTCGCCGCCGCCAACACGTACCGGCAGGTGGACCCCCTGTGGGAGCCCTACCTGATGGTCTACGACGGCAAGCTGGTCTGTTACTACTCCGACGAGAACGACTACACCGGCTTCGACCCGGTCACCGGCGTCCCGAAGAAGGACCCCGCCAACGACACGGCCACTGACTCGCACGGCCAGATCCTCGTGCACCGGACCTGGGACGGCAGAAGCACCGGCTGGAGCGACCCCGTCGTCGACGTCTCCGGGTCCGTCCAGGACATGGGCGGCGGCAAGACCGGGATCGGCGGCGGCCGGCCGGGTATGACCAACGTCGTCGCCACGTCGGACGGCAGGTGGATGCTCACCTTCGAGTACTGGGGCGGCGGGGCCAACACCCGGTACGTCATCGCCGACGACCCGCTGAAGTTCTTCCGCGGCAGCCAGACCGGCATGTCGGTCGGCTCGCTCCCGGTCGTCGCCGGCTCCCGGCCGCTCGCGGGCGGTGGCAGCCCGGTGCTCATCCGGCTCCCCGACGGGCGTCTCGTCTACAACGCGGCGAACAGCGGCGACGTGTGGGTCAACGAGAGCGGACGCAGCGACGGCGTCTGGACGGAGTACCGGACGACGTCACCGGCCGGTTACAGCCGCAACCTCCAGTACGTCGACGGCACCGGCCGCATCGCGATCCTCAACAACCAGGGCACCTCCACGATCGCCTACGCCGAGGTCGACCTCGGCGACTCGGCCGGCACCTACTACCGGCTCGTCAACCGCAGGACCGGCCAGGTGATCGGCACCGGCAACAGGACCAACGACGCCGACCTCGGCAACGGGGACACGCCGGACGTGGTCCTGGAGGACGCCGGAGCGGCGGCCGACCCGGACACCCAGCAGTGGCACGTGGTGGACGAGCCGAACGGCGGTACGACCCTGCTGAACAGGTCGGGCGGCCGCGCGGCGGCCATCTGGACGGGCAACGCCACGGCCGGTCAGCGCATCGGCCAGTGGGTCGACAACAGTGCGACGGGCAGCTGGAACCTCGTCAGGACGTCCGACGGCTACTACAGGTTCCAGGCCGTCAAGAACACGAGCCTCTACCTGACCGGGGCGTCCGCGGGAGCGCCGCTGACCCTGCAGAACGCGGCCGGCGACGGCTCACAGGACTGGAAGCTCGTCCGTCAGACCCTCCGCCTTCCAGCCCCCTGACCGGGACAGCGGTCGGAGCCCGGCGCAACGCCGGGC
>NZ_JBEYFC010000270.1:0-11783 GCF_040634175.1 Streptomyces sp. NPDC007162 | reverse complement strand
CTTTATTTTTTTTTTTGTGTTTTTTTTAATGTGGTGTGAAGTAGATGTGGGGGGGGGCCCCCCCCCCCCCGGGCCCCCCCCCCACCGCCCTCGTCGTGCCGAGCGACTCTTCGTACACCTTGGTGCGCGGGCGCGGGCGCGTGCGTGGGCGGCCCGTCGTCGGCGACGAGCCGCCCGGGGTCCCGCGCGGGGCGGGCCGGCGTGTCAGTCGTCTATGAGCCCCGGCACCCCGTCCTTCCAGCGGCCCGTGAACGAGTCGGCCCTCGCCTGGTCGCGGAACGCGTACGTCTTCAGCAGCCAGCGTGTGGCGGCCCGGTCCGCGTCCAGGATCTCGATGCGGTCCCGGCTGTGCAGCCCGTCCTGGTTGGCGAAGAGCAACAGGTCCCCGTCGCACAGGCGATGACGCTGCTTCTCGGCGACGACCAGGGCGTTCTTCATGGCCAGCAGCGCGTCCTTGGCCTCGCCGGGGGCGTCGGGCAGCACGGTCGTCGTCGTCTCCAGGTAGCGGATCGAGTGGTCGCCCTCCAGGATCGGGTGCGCGCCCGAAGACCGCTGAGTGCTGTTGGTGGCCCGGGAGAAGACGTCGAACGAGGTCGTGAAGTACGGCTGCCGCAGGATCTCCTGGTCCTCGTCCGACAGATACCGCAGCAGGGCACGCCCGCTGACGAACGTCGTGTAGATGACCTCGTCCTGCGGGCAGCGCATGCCCAGCAGAGCGATGTGGTCGGCCCGCGCCCAGTGCGCGGTGCGGTCGTTGTGGAAGGGCAGCTCGCTGTCGCTGAACCCCGTCTGCATGCCGCTGTACTTGTTGATCGCGATGACGTCGGTGAAGAAGTCCCCGTTGTTCCTGCTGCCGTACGCCATGAGCGGCGTCCGGGTGAGCCGGGCGACCAGGGCGAGGAACGCCTCACCGACGAAGGTCGTCTTCTTGCGGTACTTGTCGGCGACCGGGTCGTCGAGGTCGAGGTCCGGGATGTGCGGGTCGACGGGGCAGTTGCGCAGCACGTGGGCTTCGCTGAGGCCGGTCAGCCGGTCCTGCCGGACGCGCTCGCAGACTTCCACGAGGAACCGCGGGGCGTCGACCTCCGCCACACCCGCGACGAATTCCCGGTGGTCCCGGTACGGATTCCCTGGCACGGCGCCGAGCACGGCGGTCAGTTCGTCGCGCTGGTCCGGGGTGAGTACGTGAATCGGTTCCATTCCGCCATGCTGCGCCCGCGACCCGCGCGATTCATCGGTCGGGCGGCCGAGCGAACTCCACCCTGGGGCGAGCGAGTTCATCACGGCTGTCGATTCCCGGGTCTCGACCCCGGTGTTTCGATGGGCCGGAACGCCGGACAACCGGGCGAGGGGACCACGAGGGCCCCGGACGAGACGATCACCAGGAATGCGGAGGTGCCCGCCGTGTCACCCCAGGCAACGGCCCCAGACGTGTCATCCGTGACGACGGCCGCGGACGTGTCCCCCCGGACACTCGCGGCGAAGGTGTGGCGCGAGCACGTCGTGCGCCGGACCAAGGCCGGCAACGACCTGCTCTACATCGACCTCCACCTGCTGCACGAGGTGAACACTCCCCAGGCCTTCACCGGGTTGCGCGACGCCGGCCGCACCGTACGCCGTCCGGACCTCACCCTGGGCACCGAGGACCACAGCACCCCCACGCGCGCCGTCGACCACGTCGACCCGGACGCGGCACGGCGGCTCCAGCGGCGGACCATGGCCCGCAACTGCGCGGAGTTCCGTATCCCGATGCACCGGCTCGGCAGTGCCTCGCAGGGCATCGTGCACGTCATCGGACCCGAACTCGGCCTGGTGCGGCCAGGGATGACGGTCGTCTGCTGCGACTCGCACACCACGACCCTGGGGGCGTTCGGCGCGCTGGCTCTCGGTATCGGCACCAGCCAGGTCGAGCACGTCCTGGCCACCCAGACCCTCGCCCTGGCCCGCCCGAAGGACATGGCCGTCACGGTGACCGGCACCCTGCCCGCGGGCAGCACGGCCAAGGACCTGGCCCTCGCGGTGATCCACCGGGTCGGCTCGGCCGGCGCGCAGGGCCACGTGGTGGAGTTCCGCGGCGAGGCCGTGCGGGCGCTGTCCATGGAAGGCCGGATGACGCTGTGCAACATGGCCGTCGAGATGGGCGCACGGGCCGGGATCGTGGCACCGGACGAGGTCACCCGGGACTACCTGCGCCGGGCCGCCCCCCGCGACGCCGGGCGCTTCGACGGCCTCGCGCCGGCCGGGGACGACGACGCGGTCTTCGACCGTGAGGTCACCCTGGACGGCGCGGCTGTACTGCCCCGCGTCTCGTGGGGCACCAACCCGGCCCAGAGCGTGCCGCTGGACGGCCGGGTGCCCGACCCCGGCGAGCTGGGCGACGCGGCCGAGGCGTCCGCCGCCCGCCGCGCCCTGGACTACATGGCCCTGGCCCCCGGCACCGCCGTACGCGACATCGCCGTCGACACCGTCTTCATCGGCTCCTGCACCAACAGCCGGATCGAGGACCTGCGGGCCGCCGCCGCCGTGCTGCGGGGCCGCCGGGTCCGGGTGGACACCGTGGTGGTGCCCGGCTCGGCCCGGGTGCGCGCCGAGGCGGTCGCGGAGGGCCTGGACGAGGTCTTCGCCCGGGCCGGGGCCGACTTCCGGGCCGCGCCGGGCTGTTCCATGTGCGTCGGCCTGGGCGAGGACCGGCTCGCCCCCGGGACCCGCTGCGCCTCCACCACCAACCGCAACTTCGAGGGCCGCCAGGGCACCGGATCGCGCACCCACCTCGTCTCGCCCGCGGTCGCCGCGGCCACCGCCGTACGCGGCCGGATCGCGAGCCCCGACGACCTGTGACGGACGAGCGGCGCCCGCCCGGAGCGTGACCTCACGGCGGCGCCGGTTGGCACACCGCTCCGGTCGCCGCACGCGCCACCACCCCTACGACCCACCCGAGGACCCCACCGACGAGGAGAGGAGACGGCGATGACGCCGACGACTCCGGCCCCGCCCCCGGCCACCGCTCCCACGGCCTGCCCGCCCGCCGGCGTACACGTGGGGACCGCGGTCCCGCTGCGCGTACGCGACGTGGACACCGACCAGATCATCCCGGCACGCTTCTGCACCAACACCGAGCGGACCGGCTTCGCCGACGGCCTGTTCGCCGACCGGCGGGCCGACGACTCCGGCTTCGTCCTCGACGACCCCCGCCACCGCGGTGCCAGCGTGATCGTCGCCGCCGAGAACTTCGGCACCGGCTCCTCGCGCGAGGCCGCCGTCTGGGCGCTGGCCGAACACGGCATCCGCGTGGTCCTCTCCCCCCGGTTCGGGGACATCTTCCGTGCCAACGCCTGGTTCAACGGGCTGTACGCCGTCACCGTGCCGCAGAGCTTCGTCGACGCCGTCTGGCGGGCCGTCGACGCCGACCCGGCCACCGAGGTCCGCGTGGACCTGGCGGACCTCACCGTCACCGTCGCGGGAATCGTCCAGCCCTTCGCGCTCGACGCCGACACCCAGATCCGGCTGCTGCGCGGCCAGGACGCCATCGGCGCCACGCTCCACCACGAGGACGACGTGCGCGCGTACGAGGCGCGCCGGGCCCCCACCCCGACGACCACGGCCCGCTTCCCGGCGGCCGGTCCGCGCCGTGCGCGGCGGTCCCACCCCGCCCAGGAGGCGCCCATGTCACCCGAGGACCGCGTCCACGCCCTGTACCGCCGCATCGACGAGGGCGACTTCGCCGGCTTCGCGGCCCTCTTCCACGAGGACGCCGTCTACCACCGGCCCGGCAGCCCCGCGCTGGTCGGCCGCGACGCCATCGAGGCGTACTACCGCGACGAGCGCACCGTCGCCGACGGCACGCACACGCTCTCCCGGGTCCTCCTGAGCGACGGCGCCCTGGCGGTCGACGGGGCCTTCGGCGGCCACCTCACCGACGGCCGGGAGCAGGCCCACCGGTTCGCCGAGATCTTCGAGTTCGGCCCGGACGGGCTGTTCACGCGCCGCGACTCCTTCCTGTTCGTCCTCAACTTCTGATCACCCACCGCTGTCGACGCACCCCGCACCCGGCGTCGCGCCCGCCCCTCAGGACCTCTGCCAGCAACCGAGCACGTGAGGACCACCAGATGACCGTCAGCAGTGCCGCACCCGCACCCACTCACGCCGCCGGCGCGACCTCGCCGGGCGAGTCCGGCATCGGGAAGGCGGAGATAGGCGACTTCACCCCGCACATGGTGACGCTGCGGTGGACCGAGGACGACGGCTGGACCGTGCCCCGGCTCGGCCCGCACGAGAACCTGTCCGTCTCACCGGCGACCGCCGCGCTCCACTACGGCCAGTCCGTCATCGAAGGGCTCAAGGCGCACCGCCAGCCCGACGGCTCCTTCGCCGTCTTCCGGCCCCGCGACCACGCCCGCCGCTTCCGGAGCTCGGCCCGCCGCCTGGCCATGCCCGAGCTGCCCGACGACCTCTTCGTCGACGCCCTGGACCGGCTCGTCGAGGCGAACACCGACGTCGTCCCGGACCGCCCCGGGTACAGCCTGTACCTGCGGCCGTACATGTTCGCCTCCGAGGCCAACGTGGTGCCGCGCCCCGCCCGCGAGTACACCGTCGTCGTCATCTCCTTCCTGATCGGCAGCTACTTCGGGGACAGCCCCGACGGCGTCTCCGCGTGGGTCTGCCGCGACTACGCCCGGGCCTTCCCCGGAGGGACGGGAAGCGCCAAGACACCCGGCAACTACGCGCCCACCATGCCCGCCCAGCTCGCCGCCGGCCGGGCCGGCTGCCAGCAGGTGGTGTGGCTGGACGCGGTGGAGCGCCGCTGGGTGGAGGAGATGGGCAGCGCCAACCTGTTCTTCGTACGCGGCAGCGGCGACGACCTCACCGTCGTCACCCCCCCGCTGAACGGCAACTTCCTGCCCGGCATCACCCGCGACTCGGTCATCGCCGTCGCCACCGAACTCGGCTACCGCGTCAGTGAGGAGCCCGTGGCCCTGGACGAATGGCGCGAGGGGTGCGCGTCGGGACTGATCACCGAGACGTTCGGGTGCGGCACGGCCGCCGTCGTCACGGCCGTCGGACGCGTCCGCGACGGCGACCGCGAGTGGACCGTCGGAGACGGCACCACGGGACCCGTCACCAGCGCCGTCAAGGAACGGCTGCTCGCCCACCACCACGGGCTGATCCCCGACGTCCACGGCTGGCGGCACTCCACGACGACGGGGGCACGGCGATGACCACGACCACCACCTCGCTCAGTCCGGCGCGCGTCGACGCGGCCCGGCTGCTGGACACCCTGGAGCGGCTGCGCGCCATCGGGGCGACCGGCGACGGCGGCGTGACGCGCCGCGCCTTCACCCACGAGGACGTCAAGGGACAGGAGTTCGTGGCCGGGCTGATGCGCGAGGCCGGACTCACGGTCCACGTGGACGCCGCCGCCAACCTCGTCGGCACGTGCCCGGGCCGCGACCCGGACGCCCCGACGCTGGTGCTCGGCTCCCACCTCGACACCGTCCCCGGCGGCGGCGCCTACGACGGGGCGTACGGCGTCCTCGCGGCCGTCGAGGCCGCCCGCACGCTGCACGAACGCGGCACCCCGCTCGACCGGCCGCTGACGGTGATGGCGTTCAGCAACGAGGAGGGCACCACCGGCACCCCCGCCATGTTCGGCTCCCGCGCCGTCGCCGGCTGCCTCACCCCCGGCGAACTGGAACTGCCCGTCGCCGGGGAGGACCGCTCGCTCGCCCAGGTCCTGGACGCCGCCGGAGGCGACAGCCTGCGCGTCGACGACGTCCGCCGGAGCGCCGGCTCCGTCGCCGCCTACCTCGAACTGCACATAGAACAGGGGCCGGTGCTCATCGGCTCCGGCGCCGAGATCGGCATCGTCGAGGGCATCTCCGGGCGCCTCACCGCCGAGGTCACCGTCCGGGGCCAGGCCAATCACGCGGGCACCACCCCCATGGCCGACCGCCACGACGCGCTGCTCGCCGCGGCCCGGATCACCGTCGGCGTCCCCGGGCTCACCGGCGCCGACGGCGTGGTCAGGGTCGCCACCGTCGGCGACTGCCGGGTCTCGCCCGGCGCGTGGAACGTCGTCCCGGGTGGGGCCACGCTCGTCGTCGACCTGCGCGACATGTCCGAGGACAACCTGGAGGCCGGCCTCGACCGGCTGCGGGTCCTGGGCGAAGAGACCGCCCGGGCCACCGGCACCCGCGTCGACGTCGCCGAGGTGCAACGGGTGAGCCCCACCCCCTGCGACGCGGACCGGCGGGACACCGTGCGCCGCGCCACCGACGCCCTCGGCCTGTCCAGCGTCACCCTGCCCAGCGGGGCCGGACACGACGCCCAGTGGATGGCCCGCATCGCCCCCACCGGCATGATCTTCGTGCCCAGCGAGGAGGGCGCGAGCCACGTCCCCTACGAACGCACCGCGCCCGCCGACCTCGTCCGGGGCGCCGACGTCCTGCTCGGCTGCGCCCTCCTGGAGGGAACGACGTCATGACCACCGCGACCCGGCAGCCCGCCCACCCCATCCAGCGGGGCATGTGGCTGGCCTCCCAACTCGACCCGATCGGCTCCGAGTTCACCGTCTCCACCGCCGTACGCCTGACCGGACCCCTGGACCGGAGCGCACTGCGCGCCGCACTCGGCGACGTACTCGCCGAACAACCCCTGCTGCGCTCCCGTTTCGCACGCTACGGCCACAACGGCCTCTCCCTGGTGGCCGATCCGGACCTCGCCGCCCCGCTGGCGGAGACCGACCTCGGCACCCTGCCCGCGACTGCCGCCGAGGACACCGCGCGGGACCGCGTCGCCGCCGCCGCACGCGTCCCCTTCGACCTGGAGAACGGCCCCCTGCTGCGCGCCATGCTGGTACGCCTCGGCCCCGAGGACCACGTCGTCGCACTCCACCTGCACCACGCCGTCTGCGACGGCGACTCCGTGCAGATCCTGTACGACGCCTGGAGCCGCGCCTATGCGAACCGCACCGGCGCCGGCCCGTCCCCGGCGACGCAGCCGGCCCCGCGGCCGATCCCGTACGACGACACCCCCGAGTACTTCCGCCACGCCACGGTCTCCGAGAAGGAACACGCCGAAGGACTCGCCTACTGGAGCCGTCGCCTCGACGGCGCGCAGCCCCTGGCGCTGCCCCTGACCGGTACCCCCGGTCGCACGGACCGCGAGGGGGCCGGACACCGCTTCGCGCTGTCCGCGCCCCTGGTCCGGCGGGTCGACGCGTACGCCCGCCAGGCGCACACCACGCGCTACGCCGTCCTGCTCACCGCGTACGCCGCCCTGCTCGCGCGGCTGTGCCGCACCGAGGAGGTCACCGTCGGCACGACCGCGTCCACCCGGCTGACCGAGGAAGCGCGCCAGGCCGTCGGCCCCCTGTTCAACACCGTCGCCCTGCGCACCGGCGTCCGGGCGGACCTCACCTTCCGGGACGCCACGGACACGGTGACCGACACCGTGCTCGACGCCTTCGAGCACGTACGGGTGCCGTTCGAGGACGTCCTGGACACCGTGCGCACCGCCGCCTCCTCCGGGCTGCGCAACCCGCTGTTCAACGTGTTCTTCGAACTCGACCACGACACGGCGCCCGCCCTGCGCCTGCCCGGCTGCGTGGCGACCGCGTTCCCCTTCCCCGACCACGCGCCCAAGACCGACCTGATGCTCGTGCTGAGGCCCGACGCCGAGGGCCTGACCGGCGAGTTCACCTACCGCACCGCCGTCTGCGACGCCACCGGCGTGCGCGCGCTGGCCGAAGGCTTCACCGCGCTGCTCGACCGCGCCCTCGCGACGCCCGACACCCCCCTCACCGACCTGCCCGTCATGCCGGAGCACCGCCGCGCCGAGGTGCTGGAGCGGTTCGCCGACGGAGGCAGCGCGCCGTTCGAGGACCGGTGCGCGCACCGGCTCTTCGAAGAACAGGTCCGCCGCACCCCCGAGGCCGTGGCCGTACGCGAACTCGGCGACGCAACGCGAACGTTGACGTACGGCGAGCTGAACGGCCGGGCCAACCGGCTGGCCCGCTACCTGGTGGACCAGGGTGTGGCCGCGCACGACCGCGTCGCGCTGCTCCTGCGCCGCTCGCCGGACCTCGTCGTCGCCTGCCTCGCCGTGTGGAAGGCCGGCGCCGCGTACGTACCGCTCGACCCGGCCTTCCCCGACCCCCGGCTGGCCTTCGTCGTCGAGGACACCGACGCGCGCCTGGTCGTCACCGAGTCGGCCTTGGCAGGACGGGCCGCGGCCCTCGGCGGCGACGTGGTCGTGCTCGACGAGGCATGGCCCGCCATCGCCGTCCACGCCGAGAGCGACCTGCCCGGGGGGCCGGACGCCGGCGCGCTCGCGTACGTCATCCACACCTCCGGCTCGACCGGCAGGCCCAAGGGCGTGCTCGTGGAGCACCGCGGGCTCGCCAACTTCCTCGCCTGGTGCGTGAGCCGGTACGCGGCCGAGGGCGACGGCGGGGCCCCGCTCTTCTCCTCCATGGCCTTCGACATGGTGGTGCCCGACCTGTACACCCCCCTGCTCACCGGCCAGTCCGTCGCCCTGGCCCCGGACGGTCTGCCGCCGGACCGCCTCGGCGAGGTCCTCGCGGGCGGAGCCCCCTACAGCTTCATCAAGCTGACCCCGGGCCATCTGGAACTGCTCACCGCCCAGCTCACCCCCGCGCAGGCCCGCGGCCTGGCCCGGCTGCTCGTCGTCGGCGCCGACGCGTTCCCGCCCGCGGCCCTCGCCGCCTGGCGCGCGCTCGCCCCCGACATACCGCTGCTCAACGAGTACGGACCGACCGAGGCGACCGTGGCCAACAGCGCGTACGAGATACCGCCCCCCGCCGCCCTGGGAGCGCGCGAGGCCGACGCACCGGCCACCCTGCCCATCGGACGGCCCATCCCCAACACGACGCTCTACGTCCTGGACGGCGACGGCGCACCCGTGCCACCCGGTGTCGTCGGCGAGATCCACATCGGCGGGGCCTGCGTCGCCCGCGGCTACGCGAACCGGCCCGCTGCCACGGCCGAGCGGTTCGTCGACGACCCGTACGGCCCGCCCGGCGCACGGCTCTACCGCACCGGCGACCTCGGCCGCTGGCTGCCCGACGGGCAGGCGGAGTTCCTCGGCAGGTCAGACCACCAGGTCAAGATCAACGGTTACCGGGTCGAACCGGGCGAGGTCGAGGCCGCCCTCGTCGCGGCCCCCGGCGTCCGCCAGACCCTCGTGGTCACCGCCGACACGCCCGCCGGCGCTTCTGCCCTGGTCGCGCACGTCGTGCCGGAGCCGGGCAGTGCCTTCGACGCCGCCGCCCTGCGCGCCGAACTCGCCCGCACCCTGCCCGCGCATCTCGTGCCCGCCCGGATCCTGGAGCTCGCAGCGATTCCGCTCAACGCCAACGGCAAGGTCGACCGGGCGGCCCTGCCCGAGCCCGAGTGGGGCGGCGGGGCCACCGGCGCGCCCCGGGGCCCGCGCACGCCCGCCGAGGAAGCCGTCACCCGGGCGTGGGCAGAGGTCCTGGGCCTCGCCCCCGACGCGTTCGGCCCGGACGACAACTTCTTCGGCCTCGGCGGCAACTCCCTGCTCGTCCTGACCGTGGTCGCCCGCCTGCGCGGCCTGCTCGGCGCCCAGCTCACCTTCGCCCGCTTCCTCCAGGACCCGACGGTCGCCGGGATCGCCGCCGCGCTCGGCGAGACCGCGCAGCCGTCCGGCGGCGGCCGCAGCCTGGCGCCGCTCGCCCCCGACGGCGACGGCGTGCCCACGGTGTTCGTCCACCCCTTGGGCGGCACGGTCTTCTGCTACCGCCACATCGTCGAGATCCTGTGCGGCGAGGGCCCGCTGTACGGGCTCACCCTCGGGGCACTGCGCGGCGAGGACCCCGACGGCGACGACCGCCTGGAGGACACCGCCGCCCGCTACGCCGCGGAGATCCACGACACCGTGTCCGGTGCGGTCAACGTGGTCGGCTGGTCGGCGGGCGGGGTCACCGCGTTCGAGACCGCCCGGCAGCTCCGCGCGCTCGGCGGGGACGTCGCCCACCTGGTGCTGCTCGACCCTTCCACCCCGCACGAGAACACCCGCTGGCGCGGCTATGTACGCCAACTGCGCCGTATCCGGACCAGGCTGGGTCTGGCCGACGACGAGGAGCGGGAGGCGGAGTTCCAGGCGGTGCTGCGCGGCGACCTGTTCCAGGCCATGGGCATCGACCCCGCCACCTGCCGCGACTACTCCCTCTTCCCCCAGGACGTGCTGCTCATCTGGCAGCGCCAGCTCGAAACGCTCGGCGGTTACGAAGTCGGCTTCTACGACGGCCCGATGACCGTCCTGACCTCCCAGGAGAAGGACGGCGACGACCAGATCCTCCTCGTGGCGCAGTGGCAGGAGCACGCCGGGGGACCGGTCAAGCACATCCAGGTGGGCGGCGACCACCTGGGAATGATGCAACTGCCCGCCGCGGCCTCCTCGGCGGCGGCGCTGCGGGAACTGATCGCCCGGGGAGGGAAGGCACGCGATGACCACGCACGCTGACAGGGCCGCCGGCACGGACGCCGAACAGATCATCGGCGAGTTCTACTCCGAGTTCCCCTACCCCTGGCACGCCACCCGTCTCACCGCACCCGACGACCCGTCTCTCCATCCCGCCCTGCTCGCGCAGGAGTTGGGTGACTTCACCCACCGGCGTCTCCCGCGTGGCGCCCGCGTGTGGGTGCCCGGCTGCGGCGTCAACCAGGCGCTGATCGTCGCCCTGCGCTTCCCCGCCGCCGAGGTCGTCGGCAGCGACGTCTCCACGGACTCCCTGGACCTGTGCCGCACCGCACGCGACCAGATCGGCGCGACCAACCTGACCCTGCGCGAGGAGGGCATAAGCGACGCACCGTACCGGGCGGAGTTCGACTACGTCGTGTGCACCGGGGTGATCCACCACCACCCCGACCCCGGGATGCTCCTCGCCCGCCTCGCCGCCGCCCTGAAACCGACCGGCGTCCTGGAACTCATGGTCTACAACGCCTACCACCGGCGCGAGATCACCGCGTTCCAGGAGGCGATGCGGCTGCTCGGACGCGAACAGGACCTCTGGTTCGCCCGCCGCGTCGCCGGCTCCCTCACCCGCGACAGCGAACTCACCCGCCAACTGCGCGCCGACCTCGGGGAGCCGGAGGAGCAGTTCGCGGACAGCTGGCTCAACCCCTGCGAGCGCAACTTCACCGTCCGTACCCTGCACGAGACGGCAGGCACGGCCGGGCTCGCCCTGGAGGCACCCTGCGCCAGCCCGCTCGCCACCGGCCTCGACCTGTACGACTGGCGGGTGCCCTGCGGCGACGCACAACTCAGGCGCCAGACCGACAGGTTGACCGAGGTGGAGCGCTGGCAGGTCACCCAGGCGCTGAGCGTCGACCGAAGTCCGCTGCTGTGGTTCTACCTGCGCCGCACGGACAACCCGTGGCCCGCCCTGCGCGAGTCGGACCGCGACGAGGCGTTCCTGGACACCGCGTTCGTCCCCGTGACGACGAGCGAGCGGGTGTGGGTGATGGGACGCGCGGGCGGCTACCAGCCGCTGGACGCCCCCCAGCCACTGGTCGCCGGCCCCGCGCCGGTCGTGCCGTGGCTGCCGGACGTGGCGGACGGCGAACGCACGGTCCGTGAGCTGCTCACCGACCGCGGCGGAGTGCCGGACCGCGACGAACTGCGCGACCTGCGCATCCGGCTCACCACCCCGTCGTTCCCGCACCTGCGGGCCGTGTCAGCCCCGTCGGGGGCGTAGGCGCCCGCGGACGGGAGGAAGGGTAAGGGGGTGGGCCCACACCGAC